>JBDKTJ010000060.1:0-137287 GCA_039698075.1 Thermoguttaceae bacterium
GTGACCTCGCTAGCCTGCGTACTCTACGGCATTAGCATGTTCGGCTGTTATGTGGAAGACCAATATACGATTTCCGAGTTGGCGAAGCAGACCTTGAGCATGTTCCTTGGAGGCATCGAGGCGAGCCGTCAACAAGAGCAGCGTCATCCGGGCAATTTCAATTTGGATTAGTAATTCGTGGAGTCGCATCGTGCGAAGGAAACGACACCATTATGCCTGGATGATCTTGATTGCCGGACTGGTGTTCTTCGTCAACCTCGGCGGCCCGAGACTGTGGGACCGGGATGAACCTCGTAACGCCGGCTGCGCGGTCGAGATGATGGAACGGGGCAACTGGACCGTTCCGATGTTCAACGCGGAATTGCGGGTTCATAAGCCTATACTGCTCTACTGGTTTATGATGACGGCCTACGCCGTTTTTGGAGTCAACGAGTTCGCGGCGCGTATTTGGTCTGCGATCTTTGGATTGGGAACAGTCCTGGTAACGTACCACATCGGTCGGCGGTTGTTTTCAGCACAAATCGGTTTCTGGGCGGCTATCATCCTCTCGTCCTGCATGATGTTTCCCGTGGCGGCGCGGGCCGCGACCCCCGACTCCGTGCTGATCTTCTTTACCACCCTTGCGACGTTGGCTTACGTCTGCGGGGCCTTTCCTTCACGTCATCGTTCCGAACCGCCCTCAACGTTTTCAGTGGCGGAATCCACGACAACCTATTTTCCAAAGTCGTGGCCGACTGTGGCGTTGATGTATGCCTTGATGGGAGTCGCCACGTTGGCCAAAGGCCCCGTCGGCTTCATTCTTCCAACTGCCGTGATCGGCATGTTCTTGTTGATCGTCCGTCTTCCAGTCGGCGCAGCATCCCGATGCCCGCCCGAAGATGCTTTTGTCGGCTGGCTGCATCGTTTACTCCGGCCATTCGCCGTGCGACACTTCCTTGCAGTGTGCTGGTCGATGCGTCCCATCACCGCTTTGGGCGCTTCGCTGGCGGTTGCACTCCCCTGGTATCTCTGGGTCGGGGTGCGCACGCATGGCGAATGGCCAACGGGCTTCTTTCTTGTTCATCATCTACAGCGCGCGTTCGAGCCAATGGAGGGCCATGATGGGCCGTTTTTCTACTATGTCATTGCGGTCGTGGCGAGTTTCTTTCCCTGGTCATTGCTGTTGGTCCCGACCATCGAAAACACAACAGACGCAATTCACCGCCGGGCTGTGTCGCGTCCACAACACATCTTTATTGCCTGCTGGGCGGCGGTGTATGTTGTTGTTTTTTCACTGGCGCGGACGAAACTGCCCAATTACATAACGCCCGCACTGCCGGCATTGGCCTTGATGACGGCCTGCTATGTCGAGCGATGGAGTCAGCAGGGCCAGAACGCGCCTCAATACTGGTTCCGATTCGCCTTTAGCGGACTGATCTTAGTCGGCATTGCCGTTGGCATCGGCGTATTCGCGGCAAGCTGGTGGTTCTTTTCCGGCGACGGTTGGCTCGGTGCGATCGGGTTGATCCCTCTCATAGCAGGAGTTGCCGGACGCCGCATCCTGGTGCGATGCCAGCCAAGCAAGGCCGTCGTCACGTTTGCCATTACGGCGATCGTCTTTGCATGTGCCCTCTTTGGTGGTGTGTCAGTACGAGTGGCGCACCACCAACAGTGCGACAGCCTGTTTCAGGCGGTATACGCAAGAACCTCGCAACCAATACTCGCGGCCTACGGGTGCTTCGAGCCAAGTTGGGTCTTCTATGCTCGACGGCCGATTGAATCCTTACCAGACGATGAGCCGGATGAGCCGATCGACTTCTTGCGCGAGGGCGACAACCACTTCCTGATTACCACTGACGTGGAATGGGAAGCCATTCGGCCACTGCTTCCAGAGAACGCCGTCGTCTTGACCAGTACGCCGTATTTCATGCGACAAGAGAAACTGCTTGTGATCGGGTGTCTGTCGGAGAACGAAACCGCCAGGAACTGTTCCCCCGGCGAGGGGCCACCCCGTTGACTACCCCCGTCGTCAGCCAAAACCATGAAGATTGCGAGTCCATTCCTGAACAAACTCGGCGGCCTGCTAGGGTCGGCTATGGTGCAGTTGTGGATGGGCACGCTGGACTGCAAGATCATCTATCACGACCGTGCAATTGATCCGATCTTCCCCGAGTGTCACGGGCAGAAAATCTACGTCTTCTGGCACGAGTACATTCTCCTTCCGCTGTACCTGCGCGGACACTGCAACCTGGCGATGCTGCTGAGTCGCCACCACGATGCGGACCTTCTTTCTCATGCGGCGCGTCACTTGGGCTTCGATCTTGTACGCGGCTCGACCAAACGTGGCGGCGTTGCCGCCCTCCGCGCGATGCTGGCCATGAGCCAAAATAGCCATCTCACTGTAACGCCAGACGGCCCTCGCGGGCCGCGCCGACGATTGGCCCCAGGCTGCGTTTACTTGGCCTCGAAGCAGGGCCTGCCGTTGGTCGTGATGGGTTTCGGCTACGATCGTCCCTGTCGCATCCGAACCGCCTGGGATCAGTTTGCCATCCCGCGCTGCTATTCGCGTGCGCGTGCGGTGACGAGCGGAGAAATCTACATGCCGCCCAATCTGAGCCGGCATGATCTGGAACAATGTCGCCAGAGAATCGAACGGATGCTGAATCGGTTGACCGCTGAGGCCGAAACGTGGGCGGAATCAGGATGTCGCATAAGCGGACAACAGAACTTTGAACGCCACGGATCGCCACTACACGGAGTACGAAAAGATGACGGGCACAACACACTCACAAATCCCTTTCCGGTTGCCGTCAGTGACACGCCATTGCGGATTGACAGGGAAATCGTCCGACGGTGACTCGATGCCTATTATGAACGACGATTGTACGAAGATTCTTCGAGCAACTGCGGAATTTCTTCTGTTGGCGGTATTGACCGCAGCAGTTCCGCTGATCGTCTACGTTGACAGCGTTGTTCTTGGCAACGGCGTGTCGGAGTATTCCATGACTGAACTGCTGGAAGACGTACTGCTCCTGTTCGCGGCTGTCGCGTTTCTCGTTGAAGCCTGGGAGCGTCCCGACGCTCGTGGATTCCTGGTGCTTGCCGGCGGGTTCTTCGCCTGCATGTTGATTCGTGAACTCGATTTTCTATTCGACATGGTGCATCACGGGTTTTGGCTCTATCCGGCCCTTGTGACAGCAGTCGCATCCGTTGTTGTCGCCATAATGTATCGAAGGACGGTCCTTGCCCCAATGGCCGCCTACGCCGACACCAAGTCCTGCATCTACGTGTCCATCGGTGTGTTGATCGTTATAGTGTTCAGCCGGCTTTATGGCAGCGGTCGGCTGATTTGGAGCGATATTATGGGGACGAACTACAGGGCTGAGTACAAGACGATCATCCAAGAGGGGCTAGAATTGTTCGGGTATGTGTTCATTTCCTATGGTGTGTGTCTGTTGCCGCGAAAACACTGAAGCGAAAGGAGCTTGCCATGAGGAGCAAGCATTACATGCGACGGATCGCTCTAGCGACAATTCTTTTGACGGGATGCGCTGCGACACGACAATACCCCGCTCCTCCGATACTGCCCTCGGCGAGCTTGATTGAAAAGCACGGTTCAACGACTGCCAACGCATCACAATTCGTTCCCCCCAACCTTGCTGCCACGGCTGCTCCGAGAAATGTGCTTGTTCTATCTGGCGGCGGGGTGAATGGAGCCTACACCGCAGGCATAATCAAGGGGTGGACAGCTTCCGGCACTCGGCCGCAATTCGATGTCGTGACGGGCGTCAGCACTGGGGCGTTGATAGCACCCCTTGCCTTTCTCGGCCCTGACTACGATGCAGAATTGGAACGGCTTTACACGTCCATGCGTCAAGACAACGTTTTTCGTCCCCGCCTGCACTTGCTGGGGTTCGACTCACTCGTTTCTTCGGACCCGCTGGCGCAACAGATCGCCGCCGGCGCAACGCCAGAAATCCTGCAAAAGATTGCCGAGGCGCACCATCAAGGCCGCCGACTCTACGTGGGAACGACGAACCTCGACACGAAAAAGCTCGTCGTATGGGATTTGGGAGCTATCGCTACGCGCGACACGCCGGAAAGCCGAACCTTGTTCCAGAAGGTGCTCCTCGCCTCCTGTTCGGTCCCAGGCTTGTTGCCGCCGGTGCCAATCGACGTTGAGATTGACGGAAAACGTTTCACCGAGTTGCATGTGGACGGGGGCGTGACGGCTTGCATGTTTCTTAAACCAGCGATGGTGGGAATCGGTCCCAACGGCGAACAACCATCAGAGGCAAGTCCGGCTTCTGTCTACGTCATCGTTGCGGGAAAACTCCGCCAAACGGCCGTGCCGACAAAACGTGAACTGTTTTCCGTAGCGGGTGAATCCATGATCGCCGTCCTACAGGCCAAGACAGAAGGCGAAGCAACAAAACTGTTCATGCTTGCTCGATACGCTGGAGCCAATTTCAAGTTGACAGGCATCCCACAAGACTACGAGATGCCACAAAACATCATGTCTTTTAGCCAACCCACTATGCGTGGACTATTTGATGTCGGGTATCGGGGTGGCAAGGATGGAACCGCCTGGTACTCCTTCCCACCGGAACTCGAAGAGGAAAGAACAGCTATGCCGAGAAGTGATACCTGTTTTACTACCACTCTCGGAACCACTCTGCCAACTTCGTGGACGCCAGGGAATCTGAGGATCACGTTGGGTGAGGAGACTACGAACACGCCCGGCAGTGCAAGTCCACTAGACAAGTTGGGAATTGAACGGCTTCCATTGATCCGTTGACTTCATATCGGCTGAAATCAGGCGAAGTCGTTTATGTGCCGGAAACCAAGCAAGACCGGATTTCCAATTGACAACTCCAGCATCGCGTATAGGCATCGACCTCATCGGAGCAAAAGGCGGCGTTGCCACCACCGCCATTTTAGGGCTGACACTGTTTCAAGACGGCGTGATGTCTCGGCACGGCTTGGTGAGCGAATTGCCGATCTTTCAACAGATCGGGTTGCCCGATTGGAGCAGCTTCGTCATCGCCGGCCATGAAATCCGGCGAGGTCTGCTTTTTGAGGAGGCTCTTTGGCTTTCTGCCAAGGATCACATTGTTAGGTCGGAGTTGCTCGAACAATACCGCGAAGAGTTCAATGCAATCGACCGCCGCATCCGGCTGGGGACGGTATTCAACGTCGTCCCGACGATCGCTTCGCTTGCTGACATGGACCTGCCCGAGGACGAGACTCCTCGCCAGATCATTGACCGATTGCGTGCTGACTTCGACGAGTTTGTCCGCGCCGAACAACTCGAACATTTGATCGTCGTCAATGTTGCGCCAACCGAACCGCCGCTCTCTGCTTCCCTTCCTCTCACTTGGGCCGATATGGACCGGCTATTGGATGATCCACATTATCCGCTACCCGCCAGTACATTGTATGCCATAGCGGCCTTGGTTGACGCCCTGGCTTGGTGCGAGGCAATGCGAGCCATCATTGCCTCTGCTCACCGTTCCCGACCCTCTTGCAGAAAGCAGGTTCCTGGACCTACGAAGAATCCCTGTTGGAAAGGGGCAAGCGATGATTATACGGATTCGATTCTCTGCAAAGAATACAAAGAATATCGTCCTCGAATTGGAGACGATTGCCAATGAAATCCAATCTGGCCGAACTTTCGGCTTGGGTTGGCAAATATCGCCGGAGAAGGAAGGCGACCGCTGCGTCTTCCGCAACGCAGCCGGCGAGTACCGGCTAGGCGGCGAAGTGCCGGTACGCCAGCCAGATCGTTAGCTGCCGAGGATTCCGAGCCACCGCTTCGGGACTTCGGCGAGCGATGGGAGTATCTTGTCATAATTCACTTGCGAAACCACTTGGCGACTGTTGACATAAGATGGCAGGGGCACTACACTCCTCGGTAATTTACCCATTTTTCCTAAACCCGGCTCTTGCAGCGTATTCTCCGACTATATCGAAACGAGCAAAGCAATGTTTCCCAGAGTAGTGACAATAGGGTCCGTGGTGATGGTGCTCGGACTGCTGACGAGCCAGTCGATCTGGTAGGGCTGTCAGATAGAACAACCTTCGTTGGATGGTTCCGTGACTCCAGATTCAACTTCACGAATTGCGATTGTCGGCGGTGGGATTGCCGGTTTGTCGGCTGCGCACCGTTTGATTGAACTTGCCCCGCGCACCGGCGTGTCGGTCTTTGAGGCTAGTTCTCGTCTCGGCGGTGTCCTCTCGACCGTCCACCAATATGGTTTTCAAGCCGAACGGAGTGCCGACAACTTCATCACGACTGTTCCTTGGGGCGTGGAATTGTGCAGTCGGCTGGGCCTACTCGCTGATTTGATCCAGACCAACCCTGAACATCGTCGGACGCATGTCGTCCGTCGCGGTCGTCTGCACCGGCTGCCGGACGGATTCTTGATGATGGCTCCCACCCGCTTGTGGCCACTGGCGTTCACTCCGATCCTAAGCCCGCTGGGAAAGCTCCGAGTGGCCTTCGAGTACATTATTCCGCCGTGCAAGGACGACAGCGACGAAAGTATGGCCACGTTCGTCCGGCGGCGTCTGGGGCGAGAGGCGTTCGATCGACTGGTCGAGCCATTAGTTAGCGCCGTTTATGCAGCCGACATGGAGAAACTGAGCGTTCTTGCTACGCTTTCGCGCTTCCGAGACATGGAACGGCAATATGGCAGTCTGATTCGGGCGATGCGGCAAGAGATGAAGCACCGTCCCAATGTGAAAGACGAGAGCGGGCCAAGGTACAGTATGTTCGTTACACTCCGCAACGGGCTGACAAGTTTGGTGGAAGCGATCGCCCGGCGGCTGCCCAAGACGGCGGTACGGCTCAATGCGCGCGTGCAAAGCATCGAACAACAAGAGAACGGGTGGCAAGTGCGATTGGCCCCATCGGAATCGCCCAGCCAGATTGGACCTCTGGCAATTGAGAACGTGACATTTGACGCTGTTATTCTCACCACGCCATCCCCAGAAACCGCACGGCTGCTGGCACCAATCGACGCCGGCCTAACATCAGAGTTACGGCGAATCGAACACTCCGGTACGGCTGTCGTGTCGTTGGGGTTCGAGGATCGGCAGATAGATCATCCTCTTGATGGGATCGGGGCGGTCGTGCCAGCGATTGAGAAGAGTCCCATCCTTGCGTGTAGCTTTAGCAGTCGGAAGTACCCGCACCGCGCACCTGCGGGGAAAACCTTGTTGCGTGCATTCGTAGGCGGAGCGCGCCAGCCGGAACTAGCGGAGATGGCCGACGACCAACTGCTGCCTCTTGTGCTCACACACCTACGGCCTCTGTTCGGTATCCACGGTAAGCCGGTGTTTTGCGACATCGCCCACTGGCCGCAAACCATGCCGCAGTACCAAGTGGGCCACAAAGAACTGGTCGCACGGATTGAAGGTCGCACAAGACAGATTCCCGGTCTGCAACTGGCGGGCAACGCTTACCACGGCGTCGGACTGCCAGATTGCATTCACGGTGGTGAGCAGGCTGCCGAAAGGACGTTGGACAGCCTCGCGGGATAGATCACGTCCTGAAGAAGCATAAACAGGTCGTCTCAAAAAGCCACCTTTTCCACAACGAAGCGCTCTGTGGTCAGAATATGAGTGCATCTATGTCCATTATCGAAATCTTGACGACGACCCTGAATGGCTTAGGACAGCCCGCGCCGGACTACATCCTCCAGACTTTGCTGCTGAAAGACGGTCATTTCATCGGCCACAAGTATCGCTATGATGGCGGCTACGCGATCTTACCGGCCGACAGCAACACTATCGAGTTCTTTGACCAGAATAGAGAACTCCTGACGACTGCCACAACGGAAGCCAGCAACGAAGCGGCAGCGTGAGTTGTACTATCGCGCCGGCCAAAATGATGCGATCTGTTTTCAGGATCGCTAAGCCGGGTGCCTTGGGCCTCCTCATGGAATCGTTGCCCAGCCGTTCATGGTGACTTTGAGCGCCATTTGACGCGCACCGCGCCACGCCTCGGCGCGATCGTCAGCGAGACTGGCGACGACATGGCCGCAACTCCAAGTGTAGACAAGCCACTTGCCGCCAGATGTGAGCCGGCCGTCATCGACGGTCTTCCAACCTAGCCGTTCCAGCCAAAGACGTGTCTCAACAATTGCTTCTGGCATAATAAAAAAGAGCGTCGAACCGGCACTGTTCGAGCAACCCCGGCGAAGGGGTACGGATGAACAGCGACCGGCCGACGCCCATACCAGGGCGCGGCACGGTACGCTGCTTCATCCGTTGCAAAGGTCCAAGAGACCAGTTTCGCCGTTTTTGCTCGAAGCAGCCCGACGCTACGCGCGTCAAAGTCGAATTGTCTAACTCAATTTACCATACAATGAGGGGTGGGTCAATAAAGCATCCCGCTACCGGGTCTAATTCTTAAAGCCAAAATGTTGACGGCGCTTAGCACGCCTCAAGTCGGCGCGCTTAGAGCAAGATCGGTGAACGAAGCTGATGTCTTTGGCACTGTTTACACGTTCTTGAGCAACAGTGCTGTCCGCTATGACAATCCTCGGCAATGCCGCCACAACCGTCACATTCTACGCAGCGAACAAACACCTAGGCCACGTCTTCCACGCTGATCCGCAGAATCCTCAATCCCCGCAGGACCACCCGACGATCCGAGTTCTGACAGGCAGCGCGTCGTTCCGATCTGGGGCGCGGTCGGCGGGATGTCTGGTTGCGGACGTTCCGCAGCAATGGGTACAACGGCCGCCGTCGCGGCCGTTTTCCTTTGCGCGGAGCGCCTGCCTGAGTCTCCGATACCAGCCAACGACCACTCTTCATTGCTGGCCGTCATTAACGAGCACCACCGAGTCGCCCAGGCAGGAGTCGTGAAGGTCCACGCAGATCAGCGGGACCGAAGCCATCGCCGGCAGGCACCCGCTTAAAGATCGCCGGGGAGAAGGGCGATATTGCCGGCCGAGCGTTGGCTGAGCATGTCCAAGAAGAAAACGGCATCGAGAGCGGCACGTCGCCGGGAGACGCGGCGCGATCTGCCGGCGCGCCGGCGAGTTTCCCACGCCCACCCATCGGCGAAAATCCTGCCACGGTTACACCATGACCCGAATTCCGCACGGTTAAGGGATCGTGGAAGCCGCCCAATCAGCCGTCTCAGTCGCGCGGGTCGGAATAAGGCGGACAATCGGCATAGACTCCACCACCACTGCCTCGCGCAGGTCCGCGCGCAATGCCACTATCAGCATTGCCGCCACGACCGCGCGATCGAACCGCCCGCGTTGCCGGCGGAATCTTCCAGAGGCTCAACACGACCCCAGCGAGCAATAGAGACGGCAGGGCGATGTAGGTCGGCACGGGCGGAAAGGCTGCCAGAAACAACAGGACGAACGCAGCGAGCGCGTACCACATAGACGTTGCTCCGTGATGTAAGGGGCGATATGTCCCCACAATGAAATCAACGGAGCGGCGCAGAATTAGAGCAGCCACGGGCAAGATTCCCGTAGCAGGCGCGCAATCAGATTGTGGTGTTTGTTGGCTTTGTCTCGATAGCGACATCCAAGAGTGTCAACTTTCTCTCACCATCTAAACTCTAATGCAAAATTGGCGAAAGTCAAGTTTGACTTACGCCCACATTGCAGTAGAGTTGGGTAGTGAGGGAATCAACATGACCACCGCAATCAAAGTGCCGAGACTAGCAAAGGGGCGGGGCTACAAGGGGCCGGAGTTTTACGGCTGTTGCAATACCGGCCTTGCCCCGGCAATCTTCCATTCGCGCACCGGCAAGTATGTTGTCGGGCCGGAAATCCCTTGCCGTGACGCCATGCGGGAAGGGTTGACACTCGGCAACAAACGAGTACACGGCAAAGACCCGCGCCGTCGGGTGTGGATTTTCAAGGGCCGGAAGCCCGCCATCGCCAAGTTTATGGCACTGTGCGGAGCGCGCATATTAGAGAATGAAACCATCCGCCGCGAGCACGCCGGAACCGCCCGCAAGGCGGCGAGCGGGGACTTGGTTGCCGCCTTGAAACTGGGGGACTTCTAGTGGACGACCTTGACGCCTTGAAACCGTACTACCGAATCGAAACCCACGGCAACAGCTACCATATCTATTGCAAGGTTTGCAATTGTGGTTGGACCTTGCCCGTGGGGAAAGCCACTGTTGGCACTATCTTGAAGCTACTCGACCATGCACACAGTCACAAGGCAAGCGACGCATGACAACCCGCGCCACTTTCAAGCAAGACGTAGAAAGCTACCTACTCACCGTCGGCGCACGCCGTTGGACGGGACCGGCAGCCGATCTTCTCGGCTATGAATTCGTCTTGCCCACTACGCTAGGCGAATTGTGGGTAATCGTCTATGACGATATGATTGCGTGCCGCTGGGGCAATGTCAAAAAGGCGCTTGCCGCTGGCTTGTGCGTCAACCCCTACACCGGCAAGTGGAACTTTCACATTGCCACGCAACACTGCCAAAACGCCCCGACCGCAACCTTGGCGATTTTCCAAGCGGAAGCGTCCAGTTTTCTTCCGCCCGCTTGACTTACGCCAATTTTGTGGTAGAGTAAATGAGAGGAGAGCACAACAATGAGCAACACGCCCGATCTGCAAAACTTGCTTGTCGATACCTACGTTGCTTTTGCCCACGCGGCACAAGAGTGCCCGGTCGGGCCACTTGTCAACGCCACTGACGCCTTGGCGGATGCGCTGACGCAATACGGGATTGTTCCCGAAAGCATCGACATAACCGAGTGAGGAAAACATGAGCACGCACATTACCGACCGCATTTTCGCCATCCGCTTCCCGAAAGAAGAAACCGGCCACTACGCCGACCGCTACCTTGTGGCGGAACTTGGCGGTGACAGCAACTTGCGCACCAACAGAGGCAACCGCCGTTGCCGATCTTGGAGCGCCGTACATATCGGCATGGATTGGGAAGTGATTGCGAAGTGTTGCCGCTATTCCGCCGGGGATTGTGCGGGCGGCATGTTGAAACTCAAAGGCCGGGCCACTACGCCGGAATGCTACATCCGGGCCTACCGCACCGCGATGAAAAACGCCGTCAGTTCGGCCGTGGCCCGTGAAATGGACGGTATCACCGTAACCGCCCGAATCCGTTGCATTGCGAACAAAGACGACTACCACGCGAAGGAACTGGTCAAGGCGGGGCGCACCTCGCGCACCGTGACCGAATACGGCGAAACCTACAACGTCTTTGACTTCGATCTTGGCAATCCTACCGACTTGAAACTCTGGCTTGACCACTGCCACGGCTACGGTTGGGATTGTGCCGTAGTCCACGGCCCCGGAGAAGTGTAACCATGCTGATCTACGCCGAACGATTGGGGAATCAAGATAAGGGCGAACCCTACATTGCCGAGCGCGGAGTTTTCTCCAGTGTCGAGGAATTCGCCCCCTACCGCGCCAATGGTTGGACCGGAACAACCGCCGTCAACGCCGCCGCTGACAAGCTACTCGAATCCAAGAGAGGCAACGAATGAAAACCACCCTTTTCAAGGGCAAGATTTTGCAAGAGGGCTTGGGCGGTTTTCTCTGCCCTCCCGACCATCCGATGCACACTTGCCACGTCAAGGCCGCACGCTGCGGCGATATGAGCCTTGACGCCGCGCTCGAATGCAAGCGGCTACACTCGGAAACAAAGGCGACTGTCCGCTCGATACTCGCCAAGTGGGAGCAAGAGAAACGGCCGCTTGACGCCGCCGAAACCCGCGAGTGGATTTTGCAAGTGCTAGGCTACTTCCGGGGTTGCTACTGCCGGGGCGACGGTTCCAGGCCGGAAGATTGGCACGCTGCGAACGTTGTCATTAACGGCATAGTCCGCCCGAACAAGGTGGGGCGAGAGGCGACTATCGACCGACACGCCGGGGTCCACCTTATTCGGCAATACTATCCCGACTACCAGCCAACGGCCGACGATTTTGACGCCGCCCACTGGGGCGAGAAACCAATTTGACTTACGCCAATTTTGGCGTAGAGTTGAGTAGTGAGGGAATCAGCATGACCGCAATCCGCGACTTGAAACCGGGCGACACCATCATAACGGACAGCGACGGCACCGCCCGCACCATCCGCCGAATCGGCCCCGGTCCCGGCACTCTGACCCGGATCGCTTTTGATGACGGAACGGTTGCCCTAGCACCAGCCGGAACGGAGTACACCTTGACCGACTTCGCTACCCGCGCCAAGCCGCGAACCCATACCGTGGCAATCGAGTTGCGGGGTTCTCCGCTGCGCCGCGCTTATGTTTACGTGACGCCCGGCACCATGCTTTACCGGAACTGGTTTACCGCCGGGTTCCAACCGGCCGCTGACTTTGACACGGCCGCCGATGCGCAAGAGTGGCTTGTGCGGGTTGTCGGATATGAGGCGCTTGACCACGAAATCCACCACGCCCGACCTTGACGACATCAAACGGCTGACCACCGCCCTGTCCGCTAAACTGAGGGAACACTTGCACGTTTAGGCAGCGACCGAAACGACGGTCCAATCGCGGGAGCAAGCAATGAACAAGGCCAAGCTAGACGTTTTTATGGCAACCTACATCCCATGTTTGCGGGAAGCCGTGACGTTTCATCCTGACGATTACTGTTACAGAGTCGAGGATGTGCCGCGAGTGGCCAACCTTATGCGGGCAGCAATCGAGGATGGAACCTACAGCCACGACGGGCGAGCCATGCGAATGACTTGTCGTATCCTGGGAATTAACCACAGCCGCAAGGCGATTGCCGAGTTTTTACAATAAAGGGATGGACGCCATGACCATACGGGAAGTGGAAGAAGGAACCGAGCGTATTGACGATGCCATTCAATTTCGGCAAAAAGGCGGCGGCTACTGGTATCCTGACACCACAACCGACCGCAACGCGCTGCGTTTGCTTAATGTCACCCTACGGCCGTCGAAATCGGCCGATGATGTTTTGACCCAGCTTTCCGGCCGTTGCTTTTGCCAATTCAACACCCCGCCACTCGGCCGCAATACTGAGGCCGCCGCTTTGCTTGACCGTTGCCGGGACGCCGCTGGTGCGCGCCCGGAACTTGTCGAATTGCTTGACAATCTGACCGTGTTCCCCGACGCCGAAACCCTGGACCGGGCCGCCGAAATCCTTTTGGCGTGAATGCGACTTACGCCAATTTTGTAGTAGAGTTGCGTATGAGGGACACAACAATGAGCATGACCGAATATCAGAACGCCGACTATCGAAGTATCTATGTCGGGCAACCATTCGATCTTCCGCGCGTCGGCGAATGCCGCCTTGTCATTTTTGTGGAAGATATGGGCGAGTACGACGCGAGCCAAGACGGCACCTTTTGGACCGCCTTGTTTCTTGTGGCCCCCGCCTTTGCCGGCAATGACCGTATTCAAGAGAGTTTGGAATTCATCGGTTGGCGGGGTGAGCGCCGGCCGCCACGTCCCATCGACAAAGCCATAGCCTTAGCGGAAGCGGGCTACCGACTTGTCCTATGGGAGCGGGAAACCGACAATCCCGACGCTGATCTTGACGCCGCCAAGTGGCAAGCCACTCGCTACTACCACTTGACAAATGAATTGCTACCCTTCCTGCCCGCCGTGACATTCGGCGAAACCGGCTACCGACACCTTGCTGGGAAATCCGCTGTAGTTGCTTGACTTTCGCCACTTTCGCAAAGGGAGGGCACAACCATGATGCCGGCCGGAATAAACCCGGCCAACCTTTGGGCCAGAGGCCCAAAGCAAAGGGGCTTGCACAACACTCTCTTTGGCGAGGGTGGGCAAGCTGGCTACACGAGAATGAGAGGCACGCCAACAGCAAGCCGACCCTGCAAGCCCCTTTGCCTTGGACCTTAACGCAGTGAGGGAAACATGAGACTTTTGATTCTGACCGCTTTGCTCTTGACCGCAACTACAACGCCAGCCGCCGACACCGCCACGGCCCCGACCGCCAAGCCCGCTGTCACCGTAAGCGAAGAAAGGCCCGGCCGCCCGCTGCCGAAGTTTGTGCAAAAACTCAGCCCGGAAGACTACAAGTTATGGGCCGCTTGGCAGAACAGACAAGCCGAGTTGCGGCAGACCGAAGAAACCAACGATCCGATGGCACCCCGCCGCTACGCCAGCGCCAGCCGGTTGACTACCGTTGCCGCCGGCTATGCCTCTTCCGTGTCACAAGCCTACAGTGTCGGTGGTGGTGGCGGCCGCAGCGGCAAAGGTTGCAAGGGCGGCGGTGGCGGCAAACGCGACTACGGCGGCAACGCAATCACCGGCTATTCCGATCTTCGCACCGGGAGCGTATCGGCAACGGAGCGCAACACGATGCGATACCTTAATCCTGACTACGCCCCGAAATCGCGCCTACTGATGAATCCCTACGTCAAGCCTAATGAGACGGGCACCATTGGCGAACCCGATTGGGATAACATCTTTGTGCCGTGTAAAGAGGGAACTATGACCATGACGGAAGCGATGGATGCGCAGCGCGGGCCAGTGAATCCTGAAAAACTGTACGCGAAGCTAATGGCCCCATATTTCCTCGATTGATCCTTGACTTACGACACTTTTGTGGTAGAGTTGAGTATAAGCAAAGCAACAGTGAGGGAACCATGAACACCGCAACCGAAACAACCCCCGACCTCGTTGTCATTCGCGTATGGAGAGGCGACGATAACGACATTTTCGCCCTCTTCCCGGAACTGTCCGCAAGCTACAACGGCTATGACGTGACGTGCTACCAACATATCGGCCAGCATTCGGCGGCCGACTACTGCGGTTGCATACGGCAGAGCCGCCCGGCCACGCCGGAAGAGGCCGCCCCACTCTTGGAAGAGTTGCGGCACATCGGCTACAACCCGCGAGTTATCAAGCGGGCACCCTACGCAATGCACCGCAAGCGCATTGACGAAATGCGGAAGGCCAACCACGAACTCATGGCAAAATCCGCCGGCTGAACACAACACACTGAGGGGACACCATGAGCAACTACCTACAAGACGCCGAATCCGATGCCAAAGGCACTGTTGACAATTTCATCGACGAAATCATTGAGCAACTGATCGACAACGGAGAGGCCAGCGACGACCTTAACAATGACTACGCCAACGGAGACAGTTACCACCATGAGAACCACGTCGATAAGTGGTACAGCCTGACCGACGCCTGCAACGTCATTACGGAACTAGACGAATTCGAGGAAACCGACAACGGCCTTTGGGATGGGCAACCGATGAAAGAGGCGCTTTCGACGTGTGCCGCTTTCACCTACGGCAACGCCGTCTATTCGGAATGGACCGACCTAATCAAGGACATTAACGACGACGCCGAGACCATCCTGGAAGAATACACGGATGAGGAAAACGACCTCGAAATCGACATTGCCGACCTCAAGGACCGTATCAAAGACGCGGAAGACGCCGAGCCTGATGACGCCGAGTACGACAGCGACAAAGACCTCGGCAAGTTGCAAGAGGAGTTGAGCGAGAAAGAGGCCAAACTTGAAAGTCTCCCGGAGCGCCGCGAGAAAGCCTTGCGTGAAATGATCGAAGAGAAAACTAGCTGACATTCTGCCCCGGCCGCCCGGCCCGCCCCTCACGGGCCGGGCGGCATTCTGGAATCCAACCATGAAATGTTGTATCTGCCAGAAAACGATCAAGCCAAAAGAGCCAAGGCAATACGCCACCGTCAAGGGCCGAAAGCGATACGCTTGTATGGATTGCACGGAAGCGTTTGACCGGATGATTGACACCGCCGCTGCGGAAGATGAGGCCGCCAAAAAGTTACGCGCTGCCGTTTGACTTACGCCAATTTTGGTGTAGAGTTGAGTATAAGGGAAACACAACAATGAGCAACGAATTCACTGAGGCCGACTATCACGACCTTCCCCGGCTATGGGTGAGGGTGGGTGACTGCGGAGAGTATGAGAACTTCGGCGACGATCTTGCCGGCCTGATCGACTTCCTAAACGAGTTGCAAGCCGGAGAAGTCACCGGCTGGCGCAACGACATCGGACTCGGTTGCGAAACCATCAACTACCACGGCTATGACTTTATCAGCCTCTACTGGGGTGACGCTGACGCCAACCCCATTCGGGAATTGGATGAAGAGGAACGCCTAGTAGTCGAAGAGCGCCTTGAAGAGGCGTACATATAGTGGCCACGGTAAGGAACCCGTTGCAAGTTTGACTTGCGCCCATTTTTTGTTGGCGAATTGAGTAGAGGACAAGCAACGCAACATAGTGAGGGGAACATTATGACTCTTATCCGTCAAGGCGATACGATGATCGCCATCGAAACCCGGTCGGCCGTCATTCCGTTCAATGGTGTTTTAGCTGCTTGCCACGTCGTTGCCGATGATCTTTCGGAATCGCCTTGGGAGCATTGGGACGAATTCGAGCATGAGGCCGTTTCCCTCCACAAGCTGCCCGATGAGGCAGACCCACGCGAAATGCAGGGCTATTGCCGCACTTGGGACAGAGGCGAGCGCTACGTCATCGTGACGCCCCGCGAGAACAAGAGCCTTTTCGACTACTACCGCGAGAACGGCGCAAGCCGCCAAGTGGCCGCCGAAATGGTTGCCCTAGACCGCCGCCGCACCACCGCGCAGCTTGTCAAGTGGTATGAAGACGGCTGGCAGTGGTTTGGTGTCGAGGGCCAGTTTGACGCCCTGGGCGAAGAGTACACCGCTTCCGTTTGGGGCATTGACGATGAGGGCTACGCCCGCGATGTGGTTCGCATGGAAATCGCGCTCGAACTCGCCGGGCAGCTTGAAGAGGCCGGTTACACCGTGACGGACCTGCCGGAACACCACGGCATGACCCGCGAGCAGAAAGCCGAGCGCTTCCAATGGCGCAAGGGCCTACAGTGTTGGGCCGCTTGATTGTGACTTGGCTTTCGCCACTTGTGTGGAGTTTTCAGTATTGAGGGGACACCAGGGAGCAACACCGTGAGTATCACCAGCCAACACATTCCGCCGCCTGACTTCACCGACCCAGAACTTTCCCCGGAAGAGTTTGCCGCGCAATGGGGCGCAGACCCGTGCTATATGCACGCTCCAAATCTTCCGGGCGACGGCTACATGTTCTACAACTTCGCTGTTGAAAAAAACGACCCGACATTCTTGGCGGAATTCATTCCCGCCATCGAACGAACCATTGCCTACGTCGAACAAGAGCAAGCAAAGCAACCCAACTCTTTCGAGCCGGACAGTGTTGCCGATCTGACTTGCCTCTTGACCTACGTCAAGACCCTCTCCACAAGCGCAATGCCGAAAGCCACCGCAATGGACCTTACAAAGACGTTGACCACCACCGACCTTGACGAATTCACCCGCAACTATCTGATCTGTTGCCTTTGGGCAGAGAACGATGAAAGCGATGAATCCGGCGGGGAACCGCTCGATAGCAACTATCATCTTTGGGACTTCGCACCGGAAGCCTTGACGCAAGCCGCTGAGGATTGCTTGCGGTTCCAAGAGGAAAACGCCGCTGACTTGGCGCAGTACAACCACCCGCAATTCAACGCCCGCGAAATGGGAGGCCATGACTTCTTTCTCACCCGCAATCACCACGGTTGCGGCTTTTGGGACCGGCACGATTGCCTCCCGGAAGACGCCGGGGAGCGCCTGACTGACGCCGCTGAGAAGTTTGGCGAATGTGACCCGTATGTCGGCGACGATGGGCTGATCTACTTTCTGTAGTGTTGTGTTGCCCCAGCCCGGCCGCCGTGTCCCTCACCACCGGCGGCCGGGCAATCCGAACACTTTTTGTTGTGTTGCCCCTGGCCGGGCCGCCGTTCCCTCACCGGCGACCCGGCCGCCCTCTTCGGATTTTGACTGGACTTGCGCCAATTTTGTGGTAGAGTTTAGAAGAAACGGAACGCAACCAATGACCACTGCAACCGCCCGCACGCCGATTGACGCCTACGCCGTGAGTTTCGACTTTACGGAGTATTACAACATCGACCCCGCCGACCGGCCTTACATCGAAAGCATTCGGGCCGCTTTCGTTTTCGACCGCAACCAGCGCACCCACCTTTGCGAGTTGACGCCTAGCTACTTCCTGATCCACCTTTACGATTACGTTTGTCTATCGGCTGCCGCCGAGCAGCTTGACGATGATGCCCGCGAAGAGCTACGCGAGCGCCTTGACGAAACCTACGCCCATTGCGGTTGTGACGACGAATACCGGCACTGTTCAGGTATCGAGCGCCTGATTGCCGCTAACCGGCCCGGCACCGTTGACCACTACGGCGACGTGGAATCGCACCGCCTTGCCGATGGTGACGATGCCGACGAAAACCACAACGCCGAAATGGAAATCATCCGCGAACACCTTTGTGGCAACTGCCCCTTTTAATCAAAGCCATTCGAGGAACGCCATGCGAGAAATCAGAGTGCTTGTGACGGTGCAGGTCGATGAATGCGAACCGGACGAGAAAATCGACCGGGAAACGATGGAGGACGCGGCCCTGGAAGCGGTCGAAAACGCCGTGCGATTCGCCTACGACAATGGCTTCTCCCATAGGTACGCCGATGAGCTTTCCGTCGGATATGTCGATGCCGTGCTGTACGAGGAAAATGCGGACGAGGACGAATAGGCCAGCCGCAACCACACCCGCGCCCTCATTGTCCGTGTTTACTACGCCGCCCGATGGAACGCCGGGCTTTCCTGCCGGGGCGGCCGGGGATGGCAAACGCGATTGTACGAATGGTTGGAAGACAAGGCCCGATATTGGGAGGAACAAACGCTATGATTCGATTCGGCGAGCGCGTTACCCTGACCAATGGCGCTACGGCCACATTGCGAGACTTCCACGATAGCATCGGCGCTTTCCTCGAATTCGATACGCCGATCATGCGCTGCATTCGCCGCACGGGCGAGTTGCTGGGGCTGGGCGACCGAGCTTGGATGAAAGCGCCCGGCTGGAAAGCCGCCCATGATCGTGACGGCGCTAAAACAGGCATGATCTACGTCGCTTGACTTCCATAGTCCCAACTTGACTTTCGTCAGCTTTGTGGTAGAGTTGTGTATGGGCACAATCACTTATCCCGACTACCCCATCAAAACCCCTTGCAACTGCTACAAAGGGCTAATCGAGGTTAAACTGCCTGATAGATCGGGCAAACTTGGGCCATGCGACCCGCGCCTTTGGCACTGAGTTGTCTGTGATAGGTGCGGAGGGAAGGGCTTCATATCGAAAGAAGATCGGGAGCGCTACTACCGCCGGGAAGTCTTAGGAATCGAGTAGCCGTGTATCCGATTGCAACCTACGCCCACGCCGTTTGTTTTCATTGCCGGAAATCCTGGGCACCCGCCGGTCCCCGCACTGGGCACCGAAAGGGCCGCCCGTTGTGCCTGCAAGAGAAACGTACTTGCCCGGATTGCGGCAAGCCGCTTATCGGGCTGGGCTTGGCGTTCAAGCCGCCGAAACAAACCGACCGCCGGGCTTGGAAACGACTGGAAGATCAAGCCAGAGCGGGCAACCGATTCCACAAGCCATGAGTGAACAGCCGCAAGTAACTTGCCCCGTATGCGAAGGGTCAACCGTCAGCAAGGTGACTAACCAGCCTTGCACCCGCTGTAATGCCACGGGCACTATCAGCAAACAACTTGCCGACACTCTAGCACAGATACGCAAAGACTTGGAGCGCCGCCTATGCCGAACCACATGAAGTTTTGTAGCTGCAAAACTTGCCGAGCGGGCCGCCACCGTTCGGGCGGCAAGGCCACGATCAAGCGAGCAAGCCGCAAGCTACGCCACGATACAAAGGCAAAATTGCAAGAAGGCAAAGAGCCGCCTGACAAAGGCACTGTCAGCTACACGGACTAACCCAATTCAGCAAACACCATGCTTACCCCGATTATCGAACAAGTCAAAGAGCGCCTTGTCAAGTGGCTTGATTCCATGCGGAACTACGCCACCCACGCCGTAAGCTACTACCGCTTGGCGATTGTCAAAGACGGCACCGTCACCGTCACCGACTACGACTTGAAACAACTGCCGAGCGAACTCGACCGCCTTGCTACACGCGAATGGGATTCAGTCTATCTCATTGCGTGTAGCATTAGTGATATGTCCCACGCTGTTATTGCCGCCGCTACCGCAACCGGCGATTGCCCCGCCACGTTAGCACTGGACAAATTGCCCGTGTCTATGGCCACTGAGCCAATGACGCGCCCCGCAGTGTTCTACGGGCCGTTGACCGATAACACCGTGATCGTCAAGTGACCCGGAGTCAACAAGAAAGGGGCGGGGTCTGTTGGGGGCAAGGGTCAAAGGGGTCAAATTGCAGACGGTCCGCGCCGGAGCGCTTAGAATCGCTTGGCGCTTGGCGCGCTTAGCAGCTTCTCAACGGCCGCCGCCGCAAACACGCCACCGCGAGCATCGAACACGCCGATCGGGCGCACCGGCGAGCACATGACGGCACAAGCCGCCGACTCTTCCGCCACCGGCCACCATCCATCATCCCGGCCGATCGCGCCGGACCTCTTGGCAACCGCGCCGGGCACCCGCCGACCGCGCCAGCCGCTTTCTCAACCACGGCCGCCCAATTCGCCACACTAGGCAAGCACGTCAGCCACCGGCCGCTGGGCCGCCGGCTAGGCCACGTCGAATGGATTGGGCCGCCGGCCGAATGGACCAGCCAAGCCATCGAATGAACTAGGTCATCGGCGCATTAAGAGAAGATCGAGCCGACGCCGGCCGGCGCGCCGCAACGGGCCGCGCCGCCACGACGGGCTATGTCACGCTGGGCAACAGCCGACAATGCCACGCTGAGCACCGCAAAGACAACGCCGGAAGATCGGTAGCGCGTTTACACGCTATTAGATACCAAGCGTCACGGAGGTAGAAGAGCCGCCGCGAGATTCGAGGTTCAAGCCGCCAGCCGCCAGCCGCCACGGGCCGCCGATCGCGTCGGCGCGCCGGCCGTCACCGCCAATACCAGCCGCCGGAAATTCGCCCACGGTTATCCCCGGCGAAAATTCAGGACACGGTTAGTGTCGCTGGTCCCCGGCAGCGCTACCGGAAAATCCGCTACGACCGTCACGCCCCATAAACCCGTCACTCCCCGCGCGATTCGCCACTTCCATGCGGCAGGCGCATTTCGCGCAGCCGCCACAATCCGGGCCGCCAGTCAAGCGCCGGGCGAGTGGGCCGGGCCGCCGGGCCGGGACGCAATCAAGGCGAGCACCGGGCCGGGCATCGGTTCCACGGGCCGCCGGTTCCACGGGCAAGAGCGCCGGGCCGCCGGGCCGGGCATCGGGCCGCCGATCAAGAGCGGGCCGCCGGGCAAGCGGGTAAACAATTCCACGGGCCGCCGGGCGAGCGGCAGGCGCGCTACGTGAGCGGGCAAGCGGGCCACCGATCAAGCGCCAGGCAAGCGCAACAAACCCGGCAAGCGGGCCGGGCCACCGGGCATCGGTTCCACGGGCCGCCGGTTCCACGGGCAAGAGCGCCGGGCCGCCGGGCCGGGCATCGGGCCGCCGATCAAGAGCGGGCCGCCGGGCAAGCGGGTGAACAATTCCACGGGCCGCCGGGCGAGCGCCGGGCGCGCTACGCGAGCGGGCCGGGCATCGGCCGTCGGGCGAGCGCTGGGCGCGCTGGGCGCGCGGGCCGCCGGAAGGGGCGGGCAATGTTTCAATCGTCAAATAGAATCTCCCTTATCGCCGATCCAACCAGCGCGCCGCTTGCCCTACGAGGTAGCAAGAGCGGGGCAAGTGGCGCGCCGGTTGCGCCGGCCGGCTATGCTCGACACACGCCCCGTAATCGACGGGTGTTTTCATGCGTGTTGCTCCAATCTGTCCAGCGCGCTTTGCATATCGCCGCGCAGGTGTTCCCACCCCGTTACGCCGATCCGATTTACGGGCCGATCCATAACGAAACCGAACAACCCCGCCGCAATCTGCGCTTGCTGCCGCGCCTCCCGCATTAGCGCCTTGTGGTTGTTTCCATCCATCGACCATACGGGGACAGACAGCCCGTATCCGTACAATGCTTCCACTAAAATCTCTTCGCATTGCCCGTGGTCGATTGCCCGCGTCAACATATCCTCTTCGATCCCGCAACAGTCTGTTGCCCTGCGGCAGTTCTCTTGCCCCGCCTCTTGCGGCGAGACAACCGCCAAGGAAACATTGTAGGTTTCGGGCGGGGCTTCTCTTTCGCCTACCGCCTCTTTCCAATTGAGAATCTCGATTACAAAGTAGTAATCGAATTCCCCGTTGCTCTGGCGGTTGCTAATCCACTTACCGCCATAGGTGAGATAGTCCATATCCCCGGTCAACCAGTGGAATCTCACCCGACGGGGACCGTAAACCGTCAATTGAGTTTTCTGGCCGGGTCGCAATTCGGTTGTGTAATCCTCACGCCGCACGGTGTCTAACGTATCTTGCATGGTTGCGCCTCTGGTTAGTCTGTTACGCGAAACGTGCCCACCTCATTGCCCTTGCTATCGAAGAGCGCGGCGAATTCTTCGCCATCTTCGATTCTCTTGACCACCCCGCACAGAATGCTTGCCGCCTCTGTAGCGAGTTTGTCGTCAAGGCGCGAATCGGCAATGGTGAACGTAATACGTACTGTCATGGTTTGCTCCTAATCGAAGTAACCCGGATCGTCGGCCGTTGCGCCGTGATTGTCCCGCAACCACTCACCAGCCGCGCTGATAAACTCCGTTGCCCCCACACCACACGGGCAATCGACCGTTCCATCCGTGCTATCGTGGCGACACGTCCTATTCCGGTTGCCACATTCGGCGCACTCCCAATGCTCCCCATGTACTGCCGTGTCAACCGTGCCGCACACTTGGCAGCGCTGCACAGAACGTAGCGACCACCCGAAGGTTTGCGCGGTTGGCGGATAATCCCAATCGGTCTGGATTAGGATTGTCTGACGTTCGACGGGCCGAAACCGCCCCCTATCATCGCGCTCTTGCTCCAGCGCTGGCCCGACAATCTCCCCCGGACAACATGGGGCATTAACATCGGTATTCCAAGTAATCATCGCTAGTTGACTCCCGCGAGTGTCGCCCTAATCAATAGCCCGATGCTGCCGAGCATCCGACACCGTTAAGCGCTTGCCGCACTCAAAACACCGTCCGCCGATAGCTTGCGGCGCGCTTTCGGGGCAATGGCGGAAAATTTCTGGATACTTGCCGCTTGCCAACACAACCCCTTGCGCGGCCGGCTGCAATTCCAACACGGTTTGCAGATAGTGCCGCGCGTCGTATTCGTTCCCAAACCGTGACGATACGGCAGTATCCACCCCGCCGATTAGACTTTTGCCCGGCACGGTCGCCCAATACTTAGCGTAGAAACTCACGTTGTCGCCCTCCCTTCGTTAGTCCGCATTCACTCCGCAAGCACGGAGAAAACGCCCCCGGTCGAATCGGCCGTTGAACCGCGCACAAGCCGAGCAAACAGCAAGCGCCGCTGCACGCCGCGCTTTGGGGTTGACGATTGCGGAAATTTCGGCCGCAAGCGCGATAAAGTGTTTTTTGCTCATGGTGTTCCCCTTGCGTTGTGTTCCCTTAGTTGCGCCTCTACTTAGATATTACACCACTATTGCAGCAAAGCAAGGCAAGCAGGCAGGGAAAAGCCGGTAATCTGCGGAATTCAGCTTAGCGAGACTAGATTGCAACGGTTGCACGGGAGATTACGCCACTTTAGCAGCATTCCTGCCGGGCATCGGTTCCACGGGCCGCCGGTTCCACGGGCAAGAGCGCCGGGCCGCCGGGCGAGCGGGCCACAACGAAAAGCGGGCGGGAATGTCGGGCAAGAGCGGGCCGCCGATCAAAGACGGGCCGCCGGGCATCATGCCGCGCGTTTTCCCTTTTGCTTCAATCGCCGGCAATGGCAAATTTGCGTCATGTTGCCATAGGTGACACCATGCCATTCTGCGCCGGTCGAATCAATAAACCGAACGTCATAACGCGCGCCGGCCAGATTGTGGGAACCCTTGCGAATCGACCGCACCCGAAATTTGAGGGTTCCCGGCCAGTTTGTAACCTCCCATCCGCAACCCTGCCGGTCCACAAGGTAAAGAGTCGCGCGGCCAGTGTCGCGCATGTACTCCCATTCCCGCTTGCCGCAACAGTCGTAACAAACCTTGTTACCGCCGTTGTCCATTCCGTAACCCGTTGTGAATTCGCCAGTGTGTACCTTTTCCGCACCGCAGACAGCACAAGTAAAACGGTGTTCACTCATGGTGTAGCCCTCCCACTTATTAGACCGCGAATTTCTCAATTACCCGCGCCAACCGCAAACGCCCGGAATGGCCCGCCCGCTCCGCCATGTAGTCCGCCCAATCTGCTAACGTCTTTCCAGCAAACCACCCGCCGGGTGTTGCGTTAGGGTGGGGATGTTCGCCCATACGTTCCCTAACGGCCGGATATTGAGCAAGCGCGGCCGCAATCCGCTCCTCTTCCTTCGCAACCGTCTTAGCGCGCCGCGCTTGCCGCAGCTTGCGCTCTTGCGCCGCAACCGCCCTATCGAATTCCGTTGCATTAACAAGGCAAGCGCGGTCCGTCTTTTGCACGCAATCACAACCGACCACGAATTCCCGCCCGTCGGCGCTTTTGATGTGATAGCAGTAGCGAATTCCGTTTCCGCAGTAGTCGCAAGTACCCGCCGGTTGCGCTGGCGCGCCCGGACAAGCGCAATAGACTTTTTCGCTCATTCCAATAAACCGAAACGGCGCAACCCCCAGCCCCGCACGCTCAAAAGGGTGTATGTCCAGTATTGCCATTGTCTTGCCCTCCTCTATCTACAGCTTACGCCACTTTCGCAGCAAAGCAACTGTCTAGCGGGCCGGACGAGCGGAAAAGTGAGAAAAGAGCGGGCCGCCGGGGGATTACGCCACTATTGCGGTTTACAATGTCGAATTGCAGAGCGATTCGACCGAAACCCCGCGCGCCCTTGCTATCACGTCAAGCGCCGCGCAGACTTCCGGCTTGCAATAAGGATTCCCTGCGCGGTTCTGCCCGGTTGCCCACCGGGTAAGGTTGACAAGCGCCGTTAAGGTTTCATCCGTGGCGGGCTGGGCATCGGCCGCCGGTTGCACGGGTGGGCGAGCGGGCCGCCGGGCCGGGCCGTATTGGCGTAAGACACACCGATATTCGGCGGGGGTTGTCTCAATATCGGCTGGGGAACATTTCATCCCGGAGTAACCGGGCAACCGAGCAAGAGCCGCGCTCCCTTCGTGCCCCTCATCCTCGGCCGCAATGATGCGCCCCTCTTGGACGGCAATAAAAACGCGCCGCGGATTGCCGTTAGTGTCGTTCTTTGCGCGCAATCGTAAGAATTCCATGCTACTCCCCCTTTCCAGCCGCAACAGGCAATTCCGGCATTCCCCACTTGTCCCGCAGTTCCGCAACCTCCCGATCAAGCTGAGCAAGCCGGACAACCAGGCCGTCCCGCACTTGCCGTTCGGCCGCCACTTCAATCAATCGCTCCACAATCGTTATCGCCTCTCCGAGCGACACCCAAAGCATTTTCCGTGTTGTCGGAATCATGGTGCATCCCCTTACTTGAGCGCTACCACAACGGGCAGCAAGGCCAACACTCCAAAGAACACCGTCATAGGCGCAACCAGCAACACAACGGCCGCAAGGGTTGCGCCTAGCACAATGACCGCCCCAACCTTTGCCCCGTTGTGCGGGCCGGTTCCACGGGCCGCCGGGCGGACGGAGCGGGCCGCCGGTTCCTTTGCGGGACGAACGGAGCGGGCCGCCGGGTGAGCGGGCCGGGCCGCCGGTTCCACGGTTTCACAAGCGGGCTGGGCATCGGGCGGAATTACTCCCGCCTTCTCAAGCGCCCGCAACAATCCCTTGTCAGGGTGAGGTATCGTAATCATCGCTACGCCCTCCCGACCTATCCAACGGCCACCGTTACGCCGTTCGACAAGACCATATCTTCCGGTTTCGGGCCAAAACAATCTCGAAACTCGACACGCCCCCGCTTGACGGTCGCAAGGTTAATCTCGTTCCCGTCGCAATCCTCAACGCCGTACACCCCTGTTGGCAGAGTGGACAGAAATAGCTCTAAACACTCTTCCGAAACGTGCCGCCCGACCAGTTTTTCTGTCGCTTTCCGTATGATCCAAAACATGGTTGTACCCTCACTGTTGTTAGTTTCCGAAATTCAAGCGCTCACTTGACACCCACTGTTGCCCCTTGCCGGCAAGGGGCGTAACAAGGCAATCCACCCGCGAATAAACAACACGGGCATCAAGCACCCTTACGGCAACTTGAATTGGGTTGACACTCAACAAACCCTCTTTGCCAATCAGCGCGGCTAGCTCTTTAATGCTCATTCCCTCATCCCCTCAGATACGGCCGCACCGGACCAAAACTGTTAAAAACGGCACGCCCTGTTTCGCGGTCAAGACCAGCAATAGGCCACGCCATCCACAAAGGCGATACATCAGCACGGGATTCGTTGCAACCGTCAGCTTTGTTATGACACCCGGCATTGTCTCGCCCTCCTCTACATGTAGATTACATCACAATTGCAGGAAAGCAAACATGGCGGGCGGGAATTCCGACAGTGACAGCTAGATTCGCGCAGGTGTTGCCACTTTTGACGAAAAGACAAGCGATAAGCCGATTACCGCCGGTTCCACGGGCCGGCTAACCGCCGGGCGAGCATCGGCCGCCGGGCCGGGCATTGGTTCCACGGAATGAACGGGCCGGGCTGCAATTGACCCGACAAGCGCGGCCACAATCCCGACGTTGACCGAAACCAATAATCGTAAGCGTGCAAAATTCATTACTTCCGCCCTCCCGCGAAAGCGCGGCATTGCCGCGCTATCAAGGCGGTTTCCTCCCCGTCATCGGATCGAGCTACACCGTAGGGGCCAATCGACCACGCGCGCCCGTCCAGCATGTAATAACGAATGTCACCAATCCAGCCGAGAAAAGCCGCACACGTCCGCAACATTCCGGCCGCATTGTCTTGACAATCTATCTTGATTTTCACCATTGCCGTTGCCCTCCCGTGTTCATTCGTAATAGACCCCGCCAAGCGCCCCACGAACGCGAACTAAGCCAAGTGACGTTAGAACATCATGCCGGGCGCGCCGGTTCGCTCTGGCCTTTGCATTACGTTTGCTCTTGTGCTCACACTGGGCGCAACGATTTTCGCCGTCTTTCACGTCAATCTCAGTACCGCATAGTTCACAGAATTTCATGGTGTTTCCCCTTGTGTTGCTTGTGTAGCCCTCTACTTAGAGCTTACACCAACATTGCAGCGAAGCAAGGCGAACGGGCGGAAAATCGTCCAAAGGTTGTTAGATTCGCGTAGGTTGTAACGCTAGCGCCGGGTTTGCGCCGCAAGAGCGCCGGGCCGCCGATCAAGGCGGGCATCGGCCGCCGGGCCGCCCTCCCTTACCTGCCCGACCCATAGACGCATCGGGAACAACCCCGTTGACACCGTGCCTCTCGGAGGTACACACCCCGGCATAGACGCAAGCGCTTGCAACTAGGCGCTTATGGCGACTCGTTACGATGAATCGCGCAGGTAATCCGACAATGCTGCGTTTTCGCGCTTCACGGTTAGAGCGCTTCTCATACGGTTAGGTTGCACAAAACTAGGCATCCGTTCCCGATGATTGTGCAATCGTCACAGTCGGCACGACATGCAAGACGCACCTTGTCGGCATGTTCGCTGCGATCCCACCATGCCTGCTCATCCCTGATTGTCCGATTATTCTCTACGAACGTAAAGAATAACCGGAAGTCGTTGTGATTGCATGACTTGTCTCGAATATCCGGGCGGGTTCCACGGGCCGGGCAAGCGGGCGGGCGGGCCGGGCGGGGTCAAAACCGGAAGAGGCGATCCAGGCGGCAGACCGAGCGCGATCGGCTGCTCCTTCGACTGTCCATTTTGGTCGCAGCCGAGGACCGACGCGGCGGTCTAAACAGGTGCTCCCCAGGGTAACACCGTCGAAAGGTAGAGTGTCTCTCGGCACCCGCCGACACGGAAGAGAGGGTCAAATCGCAATAATGATGAGAAGGATACTCACCACGCATCTGAATGTGGAGTCCCCGGTAGGGATCAAACGATGCGGACTGACGTTCCGTAACCCATTGTCACGTACATTCTTACAGCGGCATTATTGCCTTTATTAGCTCCAAGGAAGATGTAAATGCCTTCAGGGCAATAGGTTACGCGAAGAATGGTGCAAACTAGCTTGAAAAGTTAATCGCGCCACCTAATCGACCTACAGCTAAGATGTTCATGCACTACTCGTAAACACGAGTAATACATCAACATTCTGAAAGCAGACCGATAATAGGCCGGGATTAACTGACGGCATCGCTTTCAACCTGCGTGAGCCTAACTGACTAAGTGGCAAGTCCCTATGACGAAAAGTTGTGCTCAAAAAGCCGTAATGGCTCTCGCAGGTCATTTCTCTGCCCAAAGGTGTGGTGCCGTTAAGCGGCTCTGGCCGCGTCCCCAAGGCATCTGGCAGGTAGCGGTAGCTGACGGCCGCCTTACGGCCACGGCCGAGAGGCAAATGATCCGTCGTGGTCACAGAAGCAAAGGCGTTTGCGCCTAGTTTCGGCCTTCTACACGCTTGTTCGAGCCGAGAAACTGCATCGGGTCGTCCGGCCTTATCGTAGGTTGGCGAAGAGGGCAGTTTGGCCGGCGACAGGGACCGTGCTCGGGATCGTCTTGGTCGCCTTGCGCAAGGCTGGGCAATGGACCAATCCAATCTTGGGGGATCGCGTGATACATTTCGAGCAGTTCTTTGTAATCACCCCATCCTGATTCGGAGGCCAATTCCGCGAGGATTTCAGTCTCCCGGCCGTCGCCGCCGACCCGAAGGGCCGGGGCATAGTATTGCTCGCCTGTAGTGAAGATGACGAGCGTGCCGGTTGGACGGACAACTAACGCCGCGATGTCGAGTCCATCTTGTCGAAGCCGATGGATGTTGCGGCGGGACACCCGTGGGTCGCCCGTCTCAGCCTCCAACCCTTCGGGTTGGTAAGTCTGAGCGCCCGACCGAAACAGACGTAACATACTGGAAGTAGGGTGTGCCACAGCCATTATTTCCATCATACCTCACTTTTGCGCGTTTTGCAAGTTAATTTGACTTTGCTGCAATTATGGTGTAAGATTGAGCAGTTCACGATGAACCCAGGAAACCTGACCATGAAGAAGTATGTCATCTATTTTCGATCCGGCGAAAAACGCCGTGGTTCCCGCACCCTTGCGGAGCAACGGAAGCTGGCGAGCGAGTACGTCGCCCTCAACCACGGCACCGTGGTCCGCGAGTTTATCGAGCATGAGACTCACAACACGCGAGTTGATCGTGCTCGTCCTGTGTTGCGAAAGGCGGTTGTGGCGGCTCAAGAGGGCGGCTATATCCTGCTCATCGCAAGCATAGGCCGGTTGTCGCGGAACCTGCATTTTACGGCAATCTTGCTCGAAAGCAAGGTCGGCTTCGCCTGCTGCGACATGCCGAAGGCCAACGAGAATACGATCCACATTTTACACGCCCTGGCCGGCGAGACGGCACGGGCCGTTGCCGACCGGACCCGACAGGCGATGGCTGCTTGCCAAGCGCGTGGGGAATTGATTGGCTCGAATCGACCAGGGCATTGGGAGGGTCGGGAGCACAAACGAGGATGGAAGCAAGCAGTAAAGCGATCCTCGGAGTTGCGGACTGAGCGGGCTGCCCAGGCGTATGCCTTCCTGTTGCCACAGATCAAGGAGCGTCGGGAGCGTGGCGACACGCTGCCCGAGATCGTCGATTGGCTGAATGCGGCTGGACACACAACGACGGCCGGTAAACCATTCACTCAAACGGCCGTGTGGCGAATCATTCAGAGATACTTGGGTGACGAACTGCTCGGCAACAACACGCGAAAGTTTGCACACGCTCAATGAGGACCGTCTACGTCGATTGGTATGCACCTTGGAGCGGCCCGCTTTCACCTGCGAGGCGGCTTGTACTCAACGTCTTGCTGCTGGTCGCCGTTCCCTGGGCGGCTTTGTTGACGACTGTCTGGGTCGTCAACTTCCCGTGGGGACGATACAACGAATCGGGCAGGCCGATTGAAGAGTGGAAGAAGAACGAGCCGGTTGTGCGACAGGTCTATCATTTCGATCACGAGGAGTATGTGAAGTGGCTAAGCGAGCAGTGAAGAAGCAATCGAAGTCGAAGGAATCGAAGCCGAAGCCGGCGCTCAAGCCAGCAGCGGAAGCGAAATATCCGCCGCCGTTCGAGTTTCATTTTCGTGCCGGCCCTTACGTCGCGCCGAAGATTGCCAAAGGCGCGACGGTTCACGACGAGTACGTGGGTGACGTGGAGTGCATCGGCATAACCGACGCGCCGATCGCGTGGCCGGCTTATGCCGCCAAGACTGGTCGCCGCGAGAGTCCAATGCCGATCCTCACAGGGGCGTTGGTTCGAGCCGTCTGCGAGGAAGAGGAACTGGTGGTAGCACATTACTGGGGCGTGACTCGGCACATGGTCAACCGATGGAAGTGTGCCATTGCAGGAGCGACTGATTCCAACGAAGTGGCCGTGAACATTGCACTGTCGAAGAATACTCCTGCCTTTCGTAAACAATTTGGATACGACCAGTAATGGTGAAGACCTTCAAGATTCAGCGAACCAATGAGGCAGACCTGACTGTCACCGGGAAGGTCGTCGCCGAAGCCGCTGGCTGGCGGTATTACATGCGGGTAGTAGAGACGCTGGCCGGCGCATTCGTTCTTGTCATTGGCGACCAGGTGGATGAGTGGCAGACTACTCATTACGTCTTGTCTCGCACTGGCCTCCTGCACACGCTGCACAGCTTCGACACCGAGCCGCCCGTGCCCGGCGTCCGTTCCCTGGTCAATGGCTGGCCGGACGACGTGAGGGTGTGGCAGGACTTGCTCGAAGTCGTCGATGCCGTGCTCCGCGAGATCGGCGGCTACGCAGATCGTGCAGCGTAAAGGGATAGAAACTATCCCTCTTAGCCGATTCAACCCCAATAAGCTGCATCTGAAATTGCTGCCTTGACTTACTGCACTTTTGCTATAGAGGTGAGCATGGAAGGCAATATCTTCGACATCCCGGCGTTCAACTACAGCACCTTGGCCGAGCAAGTTGCCAAGCTGAATAAGCGAGCGGTGAAGCTAGGCTGCGAGCCGATGCGGCTCACGGTCGTTCGTGAGTTTGAGATTGAACGTGAGTCGCCCTCCGGCGTGAAGCACATGCACAAACGTATGGAGATCAAATTGGAGGGTGAGACGCCGAAATTCAACGGTTGGAGCCTATTGGCGGCCATCGAAATGCAGCCGAACGGGGAGAATCTGGTTCGTTGTGTGCCTGGAAAGACGGTTCCTGAACAATATCGAATGACGGACACGCATTGTGACCACTGCAAGAGCGATCGCCGGCGCAAGGAAGTCTTCATTCTCGGCCACGAGGACGGCCGCTTCGCGCAAGTCGGCCGCCAGTGCATCGTTGACTTCCTCGGCCGCATTTCCGCTGGATGCCTCGCGGCGCGTGCGACCTGGGAGTTGTCGCTGTTGAAGACCTGCGAGAACGCTAGAGACGAGGACTACTGCGGCGGATTCGGTGAGTTTCACCGCGACATTACCGAGTTCCTGGCCGTGGTCGCCATCGTCGTGCGTCGGCTCGGCTGGGTGTCTCGTCAGATGGCGATGGACGCCAGTCGTGATGGACAATCGACTTCGCAGATCGCGCGGTATCTCATCACGGGCAAGCGAGACGAGCCGATGGCAAAGTTCGTCCGCGACAATCAACTCTACGTGGAGGATCGAGACCAAAAACTGGCCCAGGAAGTCCTCGAATGGGCGCGAAATCAGCCAAAAGATGGCGTTGCGGACTACATTTACAATCTTGGCGTATCTTGTCGGCAGGATTCCGTCACCTACAAGACCATCGGCATCGTCGCCAGCGCGATCGCCGCCTACCAGCGGCATCTTGACAAGGAAGCGGAGTTGAACATTCGCCGCTCCAAAAAATTGGAATCAAAGCACGTCGGCGCGATCAAAGAGCGTAAGGATTTCGAGAACGTCGAAATCACGAGGATGCGATACTGTGACAGCCCCTTCGGAGTAAAGACGTTGGTTACGTTCCAAGACCCGGACGGCAACGTCCTAATCTGGTGGGCGTCCAAGGAACTAGACGACGTTGAGGAAGGCGACCGGGCGACCATTCGCGGCACGATCTCGAAGCACGGAGAGTACAACGGAGTCGCCCAAACCGAGTTGAAGCGGGTCACGATCACGAAAATCGAGCCGCCGGCCGCATCGGCGGCCTGAATTCTACTCCAAAACGGCGTGTAAACGCTGATTTCATTGTTGGAGGACTAGAGTTCCCATGAAAATGGCATCCCACTGGCTGTACTACGTCGCCGAACAAGCCAGAATTCGTGAAGCGAACTTCGGTGTCGTTGCCATGTTAGGTGGCGAGTCGCTTCGCGGCGAGAATATCCCGTCGTTGCTCGATCAGTTGAATCATCGTGACTGTGCCAACACGTCGGTGCTCTACACCTTCTGCGAACCCTGCGACCTGGTGCGGCGGACTGCGGAGAGGTTGGGTGTGGAAGCGATGTACTACGTCCTGCATCGTGCAGACATACAAAGACTCATCTCTGAGCACGGGGCCTCATCAAAACTGCTCGATGTGGACGTGGAGGACGGGATTTCGGCCTTCATGGGCACGTTTGATAACCGAATCAGGCGTGAAATCCTCCAAAACTGGGGTCTCAAGCTGAATCACGGCCCTTCGCGTGAGAATCCCAAGTCACAGACACACTGGTTACGGCGTGTGGTGAAGAAGGCTCGCGTGCTAAGGTCCAACTACATCTATCTCGTGCGTGACGGCAAACTTGTCGGTGAAGGTCGTGATGTGAGCGAGTTGTTGCTGCAAGATCATGTGCCTTCGACATACAAGGACGCGATGCTTTGCACCTTCCGTGAATTGACGCCGTTGGAGCTGGGTCGCGTGTTGGACATCGGTGTTCGACGCATCTATGCAGCAATTCGCAAAGCGGACGCCAAGTTGCTGAAAATCTGGCCGGATACCGATGGCTTTGACGTGAAAATCGTCAATCGGGTCCGCAATGAGTTGCTTCCCACATTGACGGAGGGCTGGGATGTCTGAGAAAAAGTTCATCAGGCCGCCGGGACACGCGGATTGCAGGGTCAGCACGCACGTCGGCGACTGTCTTACGTTCGGCCGTGGCAAATTGGACGGCAACGGCTTCTGGTCGGTTCCGTGCGAAGAGTGCGCCCGTGCTCACGAGCAGCAATTCCCCGAGGACGGCCCCTGCTGGCCGCACACGGACGAGGACTTATTGAAGATGGGCTTCTCGGCCGAGGATGTTGCGAAACAACATCAATGATTTTCACTTGACTTACACCAATTTTGGTGTATAGTTGAGTAGAGGTACAGAGCAATGAACAGAGAAGCATGGCTTACCGAGTGCATGGAGAAGTTGCGACCGAACTTCCAAGGCATGGGCTTTGAGTTGCCGCAGAAGATTCGCGTCTCATGCTCCTGGCCGTCGAAGAGCGGCTTGGCGGCGAAGAAGAAGCGCATCGGCGAGGCATGGTCGTCGAAGAATAGCGGCGACAACTCGTTCGAGGTTTTCATCAGCCCCGTGCTCAAAGACCCGATAGACGTGGCCGCGGTGCTGGTCCACGAGTTATGTCACTGTGCGGTTGGCCTGGAAGACGGCCATCGTGGTAAGTTCCCGAAGTGTGCCAAAGCCCTGGGCCTCGAAGGCAAGATGACCGCCACGACTCCGAGCGCCGATCTGCGTGTCGAGTTGGAACGGATTACGGCCGAGATCGGCGACTACCCTCATGCCGAGTTGAAGCACTCTAATGCCCCGCCGAAGCAAGGCACCCGGATGCTCAAAGTCGTCTGCGTCGAATGCGAGTGCATCGTCCGCATGACTCAGAAGTGGCTCGATGAAGTAGGGCCGCCGACGTGCGCCTGCGGAGGGCAGATGATGCTAGACGGGGAAATGCCCGAGGATGAAGTTCCAGCCGGTGAGCCGAAGGAAGCCGAGGTAGCCGCTGCATGATCGAAGTCGGCCAGAAATACGGTGTCAACATAGTTTGGAAGGTCATTCGCATTGACGGGGCAAAGGTCTGGATTGAAGACAGGAAGGGTCGGCAGACCTATCGTTTTCAGTCTGACGAGTTGTTCCAGAAGCCTTACGCGCGGAAGGTTCCAAGATATGGCCGCAAGAAGCGGAGTATCAACTACGGCGACCATTTTGGCGACGTGGTGATAAGCCGTGTCGTGGGGATTATTTCCGATGGAACGGTTGTCTTGGAAGGTCCGACCGGCCGGCGACGTGAGGCAAAATTGTCGGACGCCGCCATGCAGATTCCTCGTGGTCTTGGTCCTAGCGACAAACGGTACGAGTTGCAGACCGGCGACATCGTTCGCGGCTGGGTGATCGTTGAAGTGCTCGATGATGGCACCTACAAGTTGCAATCCCAGAAGAACCCCGAGAGACAGCAGGTTGTGAACCGATCGTCCACGCTCTTCCGGCCAATTCGCCTGTAGTCGCTGGACTTACTCCACTTTTGTGGTAGAGTATAGTATAAAGGGAGACAACAATGAGCACGGCAACTGATGAATCCAAGCTGTATGTGTCCTACTACCGTGTGAGCACGAAGAAACAGGGCGACAGTGGCTTGGGTCTTGAGGCCCAGCAACGTGACGTGGCAACATTGACAAGCCATGAGGGCGGCACCGTGATCGCCGACTATGTTGAAGTCGAGACAGGGAAGATGGCTGCTCGTCCGAAGTTGCAGGAAGCAATCAATCACGCACGTCTGTCAAATGCGACTTTGGTTGTGGCGAAGTTAGATCGTCTCGCCCGCAACGTCCTTTTCACGGCCGCATTGATGGAGTCCGGCGTCGATTTCGTCGCGTGTGACAACCCGAAGGCGACACGCTTCACGATTCATATTCTCGCGGCTGTCGCCGAGCAGGAGGCCGCCGCCATTAGTCGCCGAACGAAAGACGCTTTGCTGAGCGCAAAGCTGCGGGGCAAACTCCTCGGCTCGCAACGTCCTGGCTTTTGGGATGACCCGAAGCGTGCTGCCGCGCGTCAGCGAGGCGGCGTGAAAGGTCGCCCCTTGGCCTGGGCGGCAAATGCCGAGAAGGCTCGGAAGCATTATGCGTTCCTGCTGCCAGAGATCAAACGGCAGCGAGAAGAAGGGGCGACTTTGCAGCAGATCGTTGATTGGCTCAGTGAACGTCGCCATACCACACGCCGAGGTACACCGTTCACCGTCAAGAAACTCCGCGAGATCATCGCTCGCTACCTGGGGAAGGAATACCTGGGGAATCGCAACCACGTACTCCAACATTCCTAACTCATCATGCCCAAGATTTGTTACGTCAAGAAGAACTTCCGCGAAGACACGCTGGCGATTATTGCCAAGGCCAATCGGGTCATCGACGCCTACATGAAGCAGGGCTTCAAGCTGACGTTGAGACAGTTGTACTACCAATTCATCGCCAAGGACTTGTTGCCCGATTCGTGGATCGACCCGGAATACAACCTCGAACACGGGCTGCCAGCGGACACGAAGAATACGATGAAAAACTACAAACATCTGGGTGACATCATCAACGACGCCCGGCTCGCTGGCCTGATCGACTGGACGGCTATCGAGGACCGCACGCGGAATCTCCAAACGCATTCGGCGTGGGAGAATCCGTATGACATCGTGCGGGCATGTGCCAACCAATTCACGGTCAACTTGTGGGATCAACAATCGGTCCACGTTGAAGTGTGGATCGAGAAAGAGGCTCTTATCGGCGTGATCGAGAACGTCTGCACCGAGTTGCAGGTGCCGTTCTTCGCCTGTAAGGGCTATACGTCGCAGTCCGAGATGTGGGAAGCTGCCCAACGCTTGAAGCGGTTCGAGCGTGACGGTCTCGAAACGGTCGTCATTCACCTGGGCGACCATGACCCCTCCGGTAAAGACATGACCCGCGACATTGAAGAGCGGTTGAACCTATTTGGTTCCAGCGTCACGATTGACCGCATCGCGTTGACGTGGGAGCAGATCGAAGAGTACAGCCCGCCGCCCAACCCGGCGAAGACCACCGACGCCCGGTATGCCAAGTATCAGGAAGAGTTCGGGGACGACTCGTGGGAGTTGGATGCCCTCGAACCACAGATCATGGCGGACTTGATTCGTGAAGCCGTAGAGCGGCGTATTGACCAGGATTGCTGGCAGCAGGCTTTGGAGCGTCGAGACAGTGGCCGCGAACAGTTGACGCTTGTGGCCGGCAAATGGGATGACGTGCTTGAATACTTGGACACCGATGAATAGTTACGACTACTGATCCGATATGGCGATTGCGACGAAGATGAAGACGAAAAAATGCGAGGATGGCTGGTGGGTCATCGACCTTCCAATGGGTTGCGACGATTGCGGCCCATACCCGACGAAGGATGCGGCCGAGGAGACGATGCGAGGACTGAAACGAACCTTCGACAACTGGGACGATCATTCGTTCTTCACCTGCGAGAAGCGTGGAACCAAAGATGCACACCGTTGAGTTCATACCCGCTAACTGGTTAGAGTTCTCCGCTTGGAATGCCGCGCACGGTCAACGGCTGTATGCTTACAGCCGCACGATTGATGTCGAGCGACGAGTTCTCGATATTCCAGTTGTACGAGAGCGCCGTCAGGCGGAAACCGTTGAATCTGTCTTTAAGTTGCTTGACTTACGCCAATTTCGCGGTAGAGTTGCGTAGAGTTCAAGAACAACACTGCTTAGCATCCAGAGGATAACCCATGTTCGCGTGCATTCAGAATCCCGGCATCGCTCCTGTCGAAGGCTTCACCTTGCTTGGCGTCAGCACTACCCGAGATTGCGGCGTGGCTGGCGTGATCGGACAGTTTGGCTCCGGCAACAAGCACGCCATCAACGTGCTCTTGCGGGCGGGCCTCAAGGTGTTCGTCTATTGCGGCCGGACGCGATTGGAGTTCTATACCCGCGATGACGAGATTAACGACGGCTTGATCCGCAAGGCGGTCAAACGTGTCATGTGCAAGATGGGCGGGACTTCCTCCAAGACCATCGACTTGGGATGGGTGCTCGACTTCGGTGCCATCGACTGGACCGATCTTGGCATGGCGATGCGTGAGTTCGTCAGCAACGCCATCGACCGCACTGTGCGGGAAGAGGGCGGCGAGTTTCTGCCAGCGCTGAAAGCCGGTCGGCTCAGTGTCACTATTGCCTCCGACGACAAGATGAAAGCGAAAGATGGCTACACGCGAGTCTACGTGGAGTTGAACGAGAGCGTTCAACGCTATGTCGGCGAATTGCCACGCCGCTTCCTCCACTTCTCGGATGACCCCGCGCAAGTCAAGAAGTCCTTCCTGCCAAAGGCCAATCGCAATCTGAACGGTAAGAAGACGGCTGTGATTTACCGCGAAGGCGTCTACGTTCGTGAGATCGAAGACTATGAGGAGGAGTCAATCTATGACTACAACTTCAAGTCCGGTGAATTGCAGATCGACGAATCACGCAATTCGAGCGACTGGGCGATTCGCGCGGCTATCGCCAAGCTGTATCGTACCGCGAGTTCGGTCGAATTGGCACCGCTCTTTCAAGCATTGACGGGGCCGAAGCCTTGTTTCGAGGACCATCTGGACCCTGACTACATCATCTCGACCTGGGACAAGCCGAAGACAGAGCAGTCAGTGGCGTGGCAGACGGCGTGGGAAGCGGTGGCTGGCGATGCCGTCCTCTGCGACAACGCGACCACGATTGTCGAGTTTGTTGAGCGGAAGGGTTACAAGGCTCTGCCAGTTCGGTCCCATCAGATGGTGGAAGCTGCCAAGCGATTCGGTGTGAAGACCGACGTGATGGTCCTCACGTCGAATGAACAAAAGGGCCGTGAGAAGTTGCCTCCTAGCGAGGCGGCGTCTGCTGCCGTCAACGAGGTTTGGGGTTGGTTGGAAAAGTACGGCTTGACCAACGGCAAGAAGAAGCCCGGCGTCGGATGTTTCCGCGACGTGATGAATGGTGGCAGCCAGACCCTTGGCTTCTGTGACGATGTGGGCGTCTACTTCGCGGACGATCATTGCTCGGGACGCAACAAGATGCTGTTGCAGACCGTCTTGGAAGAAGTGACGCACTGGTGTACGAAATCCTGCGATGGCTCCCGTGACCTGCAAGATTTCGCGTTTCGCATGGTCGTAGAAATCCTGGCGTAAATGTGACTTCCGGCACTCTTACGATAAACGTGCCTTATGCCAATCGACGCCGACATCCTCGAATCCATCAACAAGAAGAGCCGTGAATGTGACTATCTGCTCGCGGTTCTTGATCTCTGGGCACAAGTGGAAGCCCAGGGGATCGCCCCGGAGACAGTGGCGTCGTTCGGCTTTGATCCAAAACTGTTGGAGGGGAAGGACGCCCGCGATTACCGAAACTGTCGGGATCGTTTCGTGAATCCGCATCGTCAGCCGGACAACACCTATCGGACTTATTACCACAACTTTGTTCGTCTCAACGACGGCTCGATTCAGCCACTTGATCCGATCTTGAAAGCGGTTCGCCGCACCGAGGAGTAAATGGGTAAGCGTGCAAAGATTGTTGCCGAGATTGAACGCCATCTAGCTCGACTTGAGGACCGGCCCGGCTTGTGCCTCTACTACGCTCATCACGTCACGGCGGTTCTGTGGCGGCATGGGTATCGAGCCGTGATTCAAGCTGGTTCGTTGCAGTGGCCTCGGGTCCGCCGGGACGAGGACGACGGCGTGATGAACACTCACTTCGCCTACGAATGGACGCCGCAAACACCCGCGAGCGCGTTGTCAGTCGCCCTGGGCAATCTCCCCGAGATGCACGTATGGGTCGGGTTGGTCGAGCAACAAGAGATCGTGGACTTCACCACGCGCCACTTGAAGGCGTCCGCGATTGCTTTGGGCATGACCTGGACGGCCGCCGATCCGCCAGCCTATCTATGGTGCCCGGCGAATCAGACGCCGGACTGGGTGGTCTATCGGCCCAATCGTGATGCGTCTCTCTATGCCTGCAATTTGTTGAAGCGGCTTTTCAACCCGAATTATTTGCGACGGTGAACTTGCCTGCAAAAGAAACGTAAGGTAGAATTGGCAAGGCAACTACCTAGATCGCCAGGAACCCAACATGATTAAACGAGAAGTTTTCGGATGGGGGGTTCGCCTTACGGTTCAACCCTTTACGTCGGGTGAATACCAGCCTCTCACCATCCAATCAGACATTTGTCGATACAAGGCCGGGCGCGGCAGCGAAATCCGTATCACTTTTACCGGCGTTTCGGTCTCGCCACTTCGGATCGTCGATGCTCAGACGTGGCACGAGGCGATGGGTGCCATCATTTCGGAGACTCGTACTGTGGCGACCGAGATGAAGACGGCTGCCTCCAAGGCGGATGAAAAGAAGCCGGCGAAGAAGCGCTAGAAGCCGTCTTCTATGTACTGAGCACGAACTTGCGGCGGGATGTAGTCGTGGTTTCGCTGCAATTCAGCACGGTCAAGAAGCACTCTGTTGAGAATGCTTATCAGCGCCTCCTCGAATGTCCATTCACCATCTCGCCACTGCTTGATGGCCTCGGGTGCTTCGGGGCAGTTCTCTAATCGGTGGAGGATGAAGGATCGACGCGGCGCGCTCACTTCTCTTCCCTCAATTCTTTGAGTGTCTGTAGGACTTGCGTGTCGATCTCGCTGATGACGCGCATGAGTTCTTTATCGCGCCCGTGAGCCGCACGAAACTCGCGGCATTCTTTCGATTCAGGCGTCTCGGTCTGTCGCAACAACGCCTTGTAGACTTCGAGCGGCGTGGTCTCATGTTTTGTGCTCACGACGTAGCGGCCGGCAGGGATGTAGCCGTCTTCACAGAGCACATTCAAGATCAGCAGCACGTTGCGTGAGCGACGACCGCTGCGAATGGCGTTGGCCTGACGCTCAATCTCCGAACCAACTCCCTTCAAGCCATTGACAACGTACTCGGGGGCCATGCCCGTGGCCGTCCCTGTCGCCATGAAGAAGTCAAAGGCTTCCCATCCGTAGACACGGCAGAAATACGCCTCCAGCTTGCGATAGTGGACCCGAAAGATTGGCAGTTGGACCATTTCCAGTTTGGGTTTTGGGCCGGTCGGCGCTGGCCGGGTGGGCTTCTCGCGGTGGAAGTGCATAGGTTGTCCTCAGAGGCGGTCGTTGCAGCGTTTACACGCTCTAAAGTTGAGGCCGATTCGGTGTCCTGCTGGGCCTCCACAATGAAACCAACGCCGCTGGCCGCAAATGGAGTGACGCGGCATCAAAATGCAGATTTTCTCCAAACAAAACGGCCTTTTTCCGGTTAGGTCTATTTAGGAGAAACCGCGCTTATGGAACAAGTCACCGATCTCGCCGATCCCCGAAGATGCAAGGGGTCAAGCGCCGACGGCCAATGCCTCAATGTGGCTGCGGATGGATCGGACTACTGTTTGGGATGCGGCGGTGTAGACCACGGACCTGCGCGACGCCTGAGACGGTACTACCTCGCCCAGGCCGATGTCGAATTGAAACTGGCGTTGACCGCCGAAGGCGACGATCTGAAATCGCTCCGCGAGGAAATCAGATTGGTTCGCCGGATGGTCATAGAAACGCTCAATGCGGCCAAGACGGACATTGAAAAGATCAACGCCTACTCGAAGGTCAATACCTTCTTGTTGACACTTGAGCGCTTGATGAAGACGTGCCATCAACTCGACCAGAGCATGGGCAGTCTCATTGCCAAACCGGCCCTCATTCGGCTTGCCAAGCGCCTGTGTGAAATCGTCGTCAACGGCATGGACGGCGTGCCCGACTACGAGCGACGTTGTGACGAAATGCTTCCGCAGATCATTCAAGCTGTGGAAGAGATCAACAACAACGACAAGACCATGCCGGAGTCTGAATGAATCTCGTCTGGTGTGCGTGTGGAAAGCTAGTGCGATACGCCGGTGAAACCCGGTGCGAAGACTGCTTTGTCGCAGAACAACAACGCTTGCGTATCTCACGGCGAGGTACGAGTCGAAGCGTTGATAACGTCAATACAATGGTTCGGTCGAACCGGGAGGACTGCAATGTTTCAGCGGAAACTGCTGCTCCCCGGAGAGGTCGAGTTCAAGGCCGGTGACATTCTCGGATTCTCGGGTTACACTTGGATCAGTGCTGCCATCAACATTGCAACTTATGGTATTCCTTTCTGGGACATCAGCCATGTTGGTATCCTGGGCAACTGCCCAGACGGACAACTGAGGCTCTTCGAGAGCACGACGCTCGACGGCAACATCCCGTGTGAGATTACGGGCAAGGCGATCTCCGGGACACAAGCCCACGACATCCACGAGCAAATCAAACGGTATCGCGGAAAAGTTTACCACTATCCGCTCTATCGTGAGTTGTACCCCCAGGAAGACGAACGACTCACAGAGTTCCTGATGGAAACAATCGGCGTGCCCTATGATGAAATGGGCGCTTTTCGTTCGGCCGGTGTCGGCTTGTCATGGATCGAATCACTGTTCCGCCCGCAAAACCTGCACACGATCTTCTGTAGCGAATGGTGCGCGGCGGCTTACGCGGTCCTGGGAATTCATCCAACAGACCATGTGAGTCGTTGGAATCCAAACCGACTTTGCAGGCATCTCCGGCTGCATGGCATTCTTTGCAAACCCCGGAGACTCAAATGAAGCGACTCCTGTGCATCGTTACGTTGCTCGTCATGTGCGTCGGTTGCGAGCCGCGATTTGCGGCTGATCCGCCGAAGACGCCAAAGAAAGAAAAGCCCACGGTCAATGTGCCGCTGGGCGATCGTCAGAGAAACTGGCTCGGCAATCAAGGCGAAGGGTCTTGTGTCCATGCCAGCATCATCTCACTCTTCCGCTGGCAAGGCCGTTACCACACGGCTGATTACTGGCGCAACACATACGGAGATGGTGAGTGGCCGGATGATCTGGCCCAGAGGTTTGACAAGGAAGGAATACGATACGCCTATGTGACCAACGGGAACGTGAAGTTCCTGGAATGGGCCTGCAAAACTCGTCGTGGCGCAGGCATCACGGTCATGGGCGGCAATCACATGGTCGCTTTGGTACATCTCGACGCAAAGTGGGCCGGCATCCTGGACAACAATTCGGTCGAGAAAATCATCTGGGTTCCGCGAGAGACGCTGATCGCCGAATGGAAGGCGAGTTACGGGTGGGCCGTGACGCCGGTTTATACACCGACCGCGCCGCTTCCCCAGTAGTGCTTTATCGCAACACCAACAATGAGGTCAAGACATGAACAAGCTGATTCTGAGTGTGCTGTGTGTGCTTGCTCTGATCGCGGCCGTCCTTCCTCGTTTTGCCGACACGGTGAACGGGGTTCTGGCCGAAGAGCGAGTTGTCAATCTCCCGAACGACACTGCGAAGTGGTACATCAGCGTGGTCGGCAACGCGAACGATGCCCGCTACAACGAGATCGTGGGTTGGTTCTCGACGAACACGAGTCTCAAGAGACTGAAAGATCAAGTCCACTTCTGCCCTGTGACTACGAACACAAATACCTACAAGGAACGCTATGCCGGGAATGTCAAGGCACCCCCGACTGTGCGAATGCAGAAGCCCGATGGCACCGTGATGTACGAAGCCTCCGGCAAGAACATTCCGATGTCGGCGGCGGGCCTCAACGGCGCTTTGGCAAATAGCGTGACTGCGGAACGATTTTTGCCTTGGCGGCGCGATGTGGACCGGCAGTTGAAAGACCGACAGCCCGATCCGAGGCCCGATCCGGGACCGGCTCCCGACCCCGATCCACAGCCCATTGACGACGGCGGAACACCGGATATGGACAACGGCGGGGATGCGGATTTTCTGTGGCTACCGGCAGTTTGCGTGGCGGCTCTGCTCGCCGGAATCGCCTGTGGCTATGGAAAGCAGTTAGTGCAGAAGATCAAAACGCCCGTCAAAGCGAAATAGGCGGACGGCGTGTGGCGCGTGAGTTTGCTTTACCTTCATCTACAACGGCTGTGATACAGCCACCTTCAATTCCTTGGAGACAACAATGAACCCCACTCTCGTGATCTGGATTCTCGCTATTGTGTGTGCCGTGCTCGTCGGTCGTGAAGTCGGCAAATGGCTGTTTGGTCAGAACGCCAAGCTGCAAGAGCAGAAGAGGGCCGCCCAGGTTCTCGCTGGCAAGCTGCGGGCGAACGGCCTCAAGTGGATTCCGCAGTTGCTCGAAGATTTTGCCGTGGGCGATGCCAGCGACATGATCGAGCGGATTCACGATCTCTCGAAGCTGGTACAGGCCGGCAGCGATGCCATCGAGAAGGAACTGGAAGGCGCTTATGAGAGCGTCCTGAAAGCCAAGATGGGTACGCCCGAGGGCCTTGCCTACATCAAGGCGAAGATCGCCGAATTGGAAGCGCCGGCTCCCGCTGCGGATGCCGCCCCGGCTCCGGTGAAGATTTAACATCACACTGGTTGCACCGATCCCACTCTGGTGACGTGCATCATGGACCAGTCAACGTCAGCCTTGCGGTCATACGCAAGGCTGATTCTCCCATAGCTCCCGGATTTCTCCGTGAGCTATCAGAGAATCGGAGAACTGACGCATGAAGAAAGTAACGACGATCATCTTGGCATGTGTGGCATTGGCGGCCCTTACCTTTTCTCTTGGCTGCGAACCGCCGCATCAACCAAAGCACGATGACAAACATGTGTGCCCGTGTCCACGGCCGTGCCCGAAACCGAGTCCATGCCCATGTCCAGGTCCGTGCCCAAAGCCGGCTCCCAAACCGGAACCGACACCCAAAGCGAAGGTACTCGCTTTCACGGCGTCATGGTGCGGACCTTGCCAACGATCGAAGCCGTTTCTCGCGGAGATCAAGGCGTCCGGCGTGGATGTTCAGATCGTGGACATTGACGAACAACCGGACCTTGCCCAGCAGTATGGCGTGACAAGCGTGCCGACGTTCTTCGTCCACGTCAACGGAAAGAGCACTTTGCGAACACAGGACATCTCCGTTGTTGTCTCCCTGACCAAAAGCGACTGAATCATGGCTCGACGACGTTCTGAGATGCACCGTGAGCAAGAGCAACGCAAGCGGCGTTGCCGCAACTGCCCGGACGAACCGACGCCGGAGCCGCCAGCGCCGAAGGCGATGACACTCGTAGCGGGTGAGGCTGAGAAGTTGTGGCATCAAGCCCTGCTCACCTGCAACACAGTCGTCGAGATGATGGCTGGTTACTCCATGCTCGGCGTTCCGGGCAACCCCGTCCGTCAACTTCGACGGTTGGTGGGGCGTCTTAACGAAATCATCACAACTTGCGAGAGCCGAGAGACCGGAGAGAAGAATGAAGATCAACCTTCCGTCGAATGACCTGTTTCCCCAATTCGAGATCGTCGTTTCTCTGCCGAATGGCAGTGAGATCAGTGCCACCTACGACAACTCCCACCGCGAAGCTCACATCGAGTTGCCGGCTGGCGTGAGCGAGGACGACGTGGAAGTTCTTGGCTGTGCGTTGTCGGCGCAGGGGCAACCCGCGCCTGGCTGCGGTCCTTGCGTCATCAAGGAACGAGTCGCCAAGCCGGAACCGAAGCCGGAATCGAGGAAGGCCAAGAAGCCCGAGCCGAAGGCCGAGCCTGTTGTTGAGCCGGCACCCGTCGAAAAGGCCGTCACGGAACGCCAACCGAATCTTGAGGTTGCCCAGGACGAACGCTAAGCAATCAGCGCGAGCCGCACTTGCCGCTGCCCAAAGCGAACCTGCGACTGCAACCTCCTAAATCACCATGACGCTCAACCATGAACGACCTATGGCAATCCTTTACAGACGTACTGACGGGAGGAATCCGTAACAGTTCGTTGACGAGTTGTAGCCGCTGGGCTGAGCATCGACGAGTCATGGGCGCACCCTTCGAGGGTGCCTACAGTTTCACACGCCATCCGTGGTGTCGGGACATTCACGACAGTCAAGCGATCTGGACGGTCGCCATGAAGGCGGCTCAGTTGGGCGTCACGGAGACGGGCATCAATCGTGCCTTCTACACTCTTGACCGCCTGCGGCGCGACGTGCTCTACGTCTTGCCCACGACGATCAATGCGAGTGACTTTTCCAAGGCACGATTCGCCACGGCGTTGAAGTTGAGTCCGTATCTCTCAAGTCTGTTCGTCGATACCAACACCGTTGGGTTGAAATCGACCGGCACGAATGTGCTCTACATCCGTGGTAGCCGGGGTGATAGCAACTTGAAGTCCATCCCTGTGTCTGAGTTAGTCTTGGACGAGTTGGATGAGATGGATACCCATGCGGTGTGGTTGGCGTTGGAACGTCTGTCCGGCCAGATCGAGAAACACATTCTCGCCATCAGCACGCCGACCGTTCCAAAATACGGTATCCACAAGCTGTATCTCACTGGGACACAGGAGCATTTCTTCTTCCAGTGTCCGCATTGCGGCCGATGGACTGAGTTGGTATGGCCCGATTGCATCGAGATCATTGGCGAATCGGTCAACGATCCGCGATGCAAAGAGTCGTTCATCAAGTGCAAAGAGTGCAAGCATTCTTTGGACCACCGCGCCAAGCCGATTTTCTTGGCGGACGGCGTGTGGCGACCAACTGAGTTGCAAGTCTCAGCGGAAGAGTGCCGCAGCTTTTACATCAATCAACTCTACTCGTCCACGGTGACACCGGGCGAGTTAGCCATTGCTTATCATCGTGGCCTTGGCGACGAGGCCGCGAACACCGAGTTCCACAACTCGAAACTCGGGAATCCGTTCGTCGGGGAAGGCGCTCAAGTCACCGACGAGATGATCGACAACTGCCTTCGCGGCCACACGATCAACGAAGCACGTCCGACGACGGGCGGCGACCGCCTGATAACGATGGGTGCTGACCAGGGCAAGACGGGTTACATCTCGATTGTCGATTGGACTTTCGATCAGGAACCCGGCCTAGACATCAATGCGGCGGCAATCGGGAAATTGCTGTGGTTTGGAAAATTCCCCGAGGACGGTTGGGACTATCTTGCGGAGTTGATGTACGAATGGCAGGTCTTGGCGTCCGTCGTGGATGCCGATCCCAACATCAACGACGCCCGACGTTTTGCTCGTAGATTTCCAGGGTCGGTGTGGCTCACTAGATACAGGCGGGGTCAAACGGCGAAGGAAGCCAGCATCCAAGAGGAAGAAACGGGTGCGCCTTTCGCCATCGTAGACCGAACAAACTGGCTCTCCTGCACGCTCGGTCGCTTCAAGACGAATCCAGCACGCATTCTCTTGCCGCGCGACATCTCACTGGAATACCGCGAGCACATCAAGAACCTCGTGCGGACTTACGAGAAGGACGACACGGGGAACATGGTTGCGACCTACGTGAACACTGGGGCTGACCACTACGCCCATTCACTCTGCTACGCCGACATTGGGTTGTCACTGGTGACGACCGGCGGAAGCGGCGGTGACGTTGGAAAAGTTATCTAAGTGAGGCTGGGACATGGCAAGCGATCTACCGAGAAAACTTGTAGACAGCCGACATCCTGGCTATTACCAAGGCATGTCCGACTGGGCAAAGTGGCGGTTGACTTACGAAGGCGGCGACAATTTCCGAGATGCCTATCTCGAAAAGTTCAGCACTCGTGAAGACCCGACTGACTTTGCGCTCCGCAAGGGCATGACGCCAATTCCGCGCTTCGCAGGCACGGCCATCGACGACATCCGCAACTCGATTTATCAGCGGATGCGCGACATCGTTCGCAAGAGCGGAAGCAAGTCGTATCAGAACGCCGTCAACGGTTTGGACCTTGGCGTGGATCGGCGCGGCTCGACGATGAATGCTTTTATTGGCGTCAAAGTCTTGACCGAGTTGCTTGTCATGGGCAAGGTCGGCATCTACGTCGATGCCCCGGTCGTCAAGCCGGACGCCACCGTGGCGGATGGCTCGCAAACGCCGTATCTCTACTGCTATCAAGTCGAAGACATCCTCTCTTGGACCTGTCGGAAGGCGGACGATCCGAGCGAGTTTCAATCCGTGTTGCTCCGGGACACCGTGATGCAATACGACGAGATGTATACCCTGCCGACTTTGCAGGTGCAACGATACCGGCACATCTGGCTCGATCAGAACACCGGACATGTGATGCTGCAATTCTACGACCTGGACGGCAATATGGTCGGGGCAGATGGTCTGCCGGGCGGCGGCCCCGTCCAATTGGAACTGACGCGCATCCCATTCATTTTGCTGGATATTGGCCGAAGCCTGATTAAGGACGTGTGTCAACAGCAAATTGCGTTGTTGAACCTCGGGTCGAGCGACGTGAATTATGCGTTGCGGTCCAACTTCCCGTTCTACGTGGAGCAGAAGGATGGCAAGGCTGTCGGGGCGCACTTGAAACATGCGGCGACCGAAGAGGGCACGGCTTCGACCGGCGGCCAGAATTCGGCCGACACGAACGTCAAGGTTGGTGCCACGCACGGGCGCACGTATGACAAGGGCATGAATCAGCCGGCGTTTATCAATCCGTCGTCTGAACCGCTGAATGCGTCCCTCAAGTTGCAGGACCGGCTCAAGCAAGACATCCGCGAATTGGTCAGTCTTGCGGTATCGAGCCTTGCTGTGCGGGCCTCAGCCGAGTCCAAGGCGATGGACAACCAGGGTCTTGAATCCGGGTTGTCGTATATCGGCCTCGTGCTGGAAAGCGCCGAGCGACTGATTGCTTCGTACTGGGCCGCTTACGAACGGCGGACGATCAGTGCGCGTCAGGTCGCAATGGTCAAGTACCCAGAACGGTACAGCTTGAAGTCGGATGCCGACCGAATCAAGGAAGCCGGCGACTTGCAGAAGTTGATGACGGCAGTTCCTGGTCGGCTCGTCAAGCGTGAATTGGCGAAGAGCATCGTCCAAGTTCTTCTCAGTGGCCGGCTCACAGTCGATGAATTAGACGCCATCAATCAAGAAATTGACGGTTGCAACTACACGAACAGTGATCCGGCAACCATCATCCAGGCGGTGCAAGCGGGCATCTGCGGCGTGAAGACCGGCGGCGTAGCAATGGGATTCGACGACAACGAGCACGAAGCGGCTCAAGAGGATCGCATCCAACGACTCAAGGAGATCGCCCAGACGCAAGGCGTCGGGCAACAAATACAGGGTGGCGGTGATCCTGCGGCTCGTGGCCTGTCTGATCTGTCGGCGGACCCCAATGCGGGACGCGCCGAGAAGGCCGCCAGTCGTGACAATCCACTCGACACCACGCCGGGGTCACATGTGCGTGGCAAGGGCAAACTGAAACCGGAGTAAAGCCATGCTTATCGAAGTCGGAAAAGAGAGCGCACATGACTTGAACTTCGGCCATTGCCAAGTGGGTGTCACTCGCAAACGTCTTATGGACGAGTCTATTGTCTGCAACAAGGGCGTCTTGCTTCGCACGCCTGGCTCCGTGGACCCGACACCCAATGCGGTGTGCGTCTGGGTGGGTGGGGCGTGTGTGACTGCCGACAGCGACGGACAAACGGGCGGGATGCCGATTCCGCCGGGCGAGTCGCTTTTCGTGCCCATCGACGATCCCAGTCGTCTTTGGGTGGTTTCAACCGACGCAAATCAAAACGTAGCTTGGATGGCGATGTAACATGACTCAGTTCTATCACTCAGGCGGCTCCGGCAAAGGCCCTCCGGGCGTCCGTGGCACGCAAGGCATCCAGGGCGAAGTCGGCCCAGGCGTCATCAACTGGCGAGGAAACTGGAACGGCACGGCCGCCTATGCCTTGAACGACGCCGTGGCGCACGGCGGCTCGTCCTATATCTGCACGACCCCGAATACCGGCTCCGAACCGCCCTCCGCGAACTGGGCGGTCCTCGCCTCGAAAGGCGACCGTGGCGAGAAGGGCGATACGGGCGTTGGCGAGAAGGGCCAGAAAGGCGATACGGGCGAGCGCGGAATTCAAGGAATCCAGGGACCACAGGGCGTCGGGATTGCCGGCCCGCAAGGTCGAGACGGCCAGCGTGGTTTGCAGGGTGAACCCGGCAAGGACGGGGCACCCGGACTGGTATGGCGAGGCGAATGGAATGCGACGACGTTGTATGTCGCAACTGACGTAGTTCAACATGACGGCTCGGCATACGTATGTGTATCCTCGAATTTGAACGCCGCGCCGCCTGTAGCGGCATGGGCTTTGTTGGCCGCCAAGGGCGATCAAGGTCCGCCGGGCTAGTGGGAGTAGAACATGGGCCAAGCACATCATAGCTACCCGGCCCGTGTCTGGGACGGCTCGAACAGTCCTTCTGACAAGACAAAAATGTTGCCAGGGGATACGGCTCCGAATGGTGAGGACTGGAATCGTATTCGCGCCGAAGTGATTGCAACGCAGGAGAAGGCCGACATAATCGAGCGGCGTGTCGCTGGTATTCTTGCGTCAGGGGTGAAAGGAACGCCCAGCCTGAATTGGCGTGGGACGTGGGATTTGGAAGCTACTTATGCCGCTGGCGATGTGGTTGAACGTAGCGGCTCAGCGTTTGTTGCTAACTCTTCAAGTCTGAATTCAGTGCCGCCGTCATCTGCGTGGGATTTGCTCGTGTCACGCGGTACGGACGGAATCGGTGACAATGAGACTGTAACCAGGCTTGTCACCGAGGTTGAGGGCACAACTGCGCTTGTTCTCACCGATTTACCATCAGCCAACGCGAATGTCGTATGGGCGGCAAAGTATGCCGGCGAATTCTGCAATGGGATTAGCATTGAGTATGTTGACCTCGGTGGGGCGTGGCAACTAGGCAGTGGAATCTTCTTGTATCAATACGATGCCGGTCGGCGGATTGTTGTGGGCTTCTCACATGGTTGTCCTGCGAGTGCCATCCTCACGCGGGTTAATGCGGCAGACTGTTTGATTACAGGCAGCGTTGCCCCAGATAACGATGGTTCTGGTGTCGTTGCTAATGGTCTGTGGACGTTGGTGGGTGGTTCGGGTTCGTGTCGTGGTGATGTTGCGCGTTTGGACACCAACCTTGCGACAGCACTAACACAGTCCCAACAAGCCGCGAATGACGCCGCGTACTCGCTTGGATTAGCACAGACGTTGCGCGACGAGGTTGAAGGGCAAGGCGCTGTTGCGCACTTGAATGCCGAAACCAGTGGTCATCATACGTGGCTTTGTAATCGTGGTGGTGAATACTTCAATGAAACAATCGTTGAGTATATTCCTTCCACGGCGATCTCTTTTGCCGTTAGTGACGACTACCGCCGACTGGAAGTGCGGTTCATTGCCGGTGTGACGACGTTCGCAGACCTGTGTGCAGCCTATACTGCGTTGCCGTATTCAATGGCGGTCAAGCAGTTATTTACAGTGACTGCGGATTGGGAACCGGAGACTGATTCTCAAGCAGTTATCGTGGCAGATGTGCAACCGATGACTGGTGGCGTGGGTGCTTGCCAGCCCGACATTGTACGCCTTAATGAAAAGATCACCGCCATCACCACTGCCTTAAACGGGGTGCCAGCGACAGTGACAACGGGCGGCTGGCCAGACGCCATGATAGTCTATACCGCGAAGACACGCGGCACTCTCTTGAATGGTTGGAAGATTAGGCACGTTCGAGAGAGTGGTGAGTCACTTTTGCACGCAACAGTTGATGCCGATGCACGCGAGATTGTGGTGGACCTGGGGAGTGGTGCCTGGACGGCGGCTCAAGTGGTTGAATTAGTCTCCGCCGATGATGCAGTTGCGGCATGGGTGAGTCTTACTATCAACCCTTGGGAAGGCGGCAGTAATTACGCGGCTGTTGGCGAGTGGATGTTGAGTGGCGGACTTGATCCAACGGTGTCATCGACAAGTGGAAACATCGGATGGTTATTGCGTGCGAGAATGCCTTTGGAAATTGGTGTACCTGTATACGCGACGTACACAGAAGGTGACTACAAGGCGTCAGCCGGCGATGAAGGGAAAAGCAAAGTGGTTGGACTATGCCGGCAAGGCTGTGTCAACGGCGGCATCATTGTCACGGATGGTTGCTTGGAACGAGATGATTGGGCAGTGATTACAGGTGAGTCGCATTTGGTGCCCGGTGCAATTTATTACCTGGGGGTGGATGCAGGGATGCTGACAGTTTCGGCTCCTATCGCGGGGTTCGTGGTGGAGATCGGTTCGGCAATATCAGAAACATGTTTGGCTCTGGATATAAAGGCCAGAGTTCGCTTGTGAAAGGGTTAAACAATGGCAAATCGTAAACCTTTGGTTCTGAACAACGGTCAACTGGAACAGATTCAATCTGGTGATGGGTTGGATGCTGGTGCGTATCAGTTGCCGGCTTCGGCGGGGTCGCCGGGTCAACGTCTGGCTATGCCGGACGAAGGCACGTACTTGGCGTGGGTGGACGCCATCGAAGGTTTGGTGTGGAAGGGTACGTGGTCAGATCAGACAGCGTATACAGTGAATGATGCCGTTGAGAGCGGAGGTTCAACGTACATCTGCACGCAAGCACATACGAATCAAGCACCCCCGAATGCCTCCTATTGGGGTTTGCTCGCGTCGAAGGGGGATAAGGGCGACACTGGTGTCAAGGGGGATAAAGGTGACACCGGCGATACGGGTGCAAGTGGTGTCGATGCGACCTCACTTGTTAATGACTATGTTGGGGCACTTGCTATTTGTACGCCGGTCTATGTCAAGACCAACGGACACGTTGACAAGGCGAAGGCGGACGCGAGTGGAACAACCGAAGTGTTTGGTTTGATTGCGGATGTTTCCGTCGCCGCCAGTGGTCCGGGTAACGTGCAATTTCACGGTCTCGTGGTGGCGACGACGGCCCAATGGGATGCGATAACGGGCGGCTCAGGTGGTCTTACGCCGGGAACCGTATATTTTCTCAGTGCTGCGACAGCCGGTCTGTTGACAAGCACGGCTCCAGCGACTCTTGGACAGTTTGTGAGTCGTGTCGGAAAAGCCATCAGTTCGACGACACTGGCCTTGAATCCTGAACCTTCCATCAAGCTGTAAGGGTTGATGATGATGTCTTTTGCCCCACTGGTTATTGATGCTGGCGGCATCCGCCAATTGACGACTGGTGACAAATTGGCGGTCCCTGGGTTGAAAGATAGTGCGCTGACGCCTGGACGGATCGTTTGTACTGCCGCTGACGGTGAGTTGGTGGACAGTGAGAATCTTCAATACGACGGCTCGCAATTGATTGTTTTCGGACAACATTTTCCAAATGCGGACGGGGATGCGGGGCAAGTGTTGAAGACTGACGGCGCAGGACATTTAAGTTGGACTACGGCTGTTGGCCCAGCGGGCGCGAGCTACGCGGCCACTTCCACAACGTCGTTGGCGATTGCAACAGGAAACAAGTCGTTTGCGACACAAGCAGGTCTTGCGTACTTAACCGGAAATCGTGTGCGCGCGGCAAGCGCTACGGACGGCGCGAATTGGATGGAAGGGTCAGTCACGTCCTACTTGGGAACCACGCTTGTGGTCAACGTCGATCTGATTGGCGGCTCGGGAACGAAGGCAGATTGGAACATCGGACTTGCCGGACAGCGCGGAGCAGGTTATGCCGCTAGTTCTACGACTTCGTTGTCGCCGGCTACAGGCAGTAGGACGTTTACGACACAGGCACAATTGGCATATGCAGCGGGACTTCGTGTTCGGATTGTGAGCGCCTCGAATACCGACGACTGGATGGAGGGCATAGTGTCCTCCTATACCGGCACAACCTTGACTGTCACGGTGGATGCGGCTCACGGTACTGACGTTAAAGCAGATTGGAACATTGGGATTGCCGGCATTCAGGGAATTCAAGGAATCCGAGGGCTGGCTGGACAGCCAACGCCAAACGTCCTTATTAACGGCGGCTTCGATTTTTTTCAGCGCCAAAACGCGACAGTGGCTACAAGCCGGGCTGATGATACCTTTGGTCCTGATCGTTGGATAGTGTTGACGCAGACAGCGGGTGTTCTATGCGGCCGTGACACCTTGACACGGACTACACTACACGCTGTCAGATTGACACAGAATCAACCCACGTCACAGCGCTTTGCATTGCTGCAAATTGTTGAAGGTGTAAACTCCAATCCACTTGTTGGAAAAGATGTCGTCTTCATGGCGGACGTGTGCTACTCAAATTCCGCAAATGTCAGGATGGCTGTGTTGGAGTGGACCGGAACACGCGATGCCGTGACAAGTGACGTAGTGAGGGATTGGACAAACGGCACATATACCGCGAACAATTTCTTCTTAGCCGACAACGTGACTGTTACCGCAACATCATCGACAGCGGTCACAGCAAATACGTGGACCGCGTTGAAACTGACTGGAACGATCAGTTCGTCTTGTGTGAACGCACTTGTTTTGATCTGGGTGGAGGCGACAGCCGCGCAGAATTCGTATCTACAAATTGCTGCGGCGGGTTTGTACCAAGCAGATTCCAGCGTTACACCCACCTGGCAACCGCGTTCAGTCGGCGCGGAATTGGCGCTTTGTCAAAGGTACTATGAGAAGAGCTACGAGATTGATACTGCACCTGGAACTGCGACACGAGTTGGCTCACATCACAGTGCGGTGTGTACGGCGTGGTTGCTAGCATCGCCAACATTTCAGTTTGCAGTTCCAAAGCGAGTAACCATTAGCCCGACAATCTATTCAGACAACAACGGCGCTGCTGGTTATATCACAGAATACGATATTGGGTCACTATTTCTAGCCAACAAAACGGCAGGTGCCACCGCTAGTAATAGTTCTAGGTGTAGCACTGTGCAATCGTCAGATGGAACGCTTATTACGACGGACGGCTGTTTTTGCCGTTGGCATTGGGCAGTAGATGCTGAGTTATAGCCTGACGCTAGCGACGTGTGGGCCAGTGGTGATGGTCCAAAGCGCCAATATGGGCTGTCACCAACGGCCGGCTGACTAGGATCGCTCTTATCGTAGTTGATTGCAATTCAGCAGGCGATACTTGCTGTCGCAATTATGCCTGGGCGGCTTAGCGCAACCGGGAGCGTCCATTCTTACTGCAAATCTGTCGCCATTCCAACGGTTGGTGACAGCGATAACGTGAGCGAGGTACTGCGATGGCTCTCAACTACGATTATTACGGCAAGCAGAATGGCGACACGGCCCATGACCGGCTGGCGGAAGCGGGCGAGTATTTCTCCCATCGCCTTTATGCGACGGCTTGGGAAAGCGCCAACGACGCAGAGAAGGAAAAGGCGTTGATTGCCGCGCGGTATCTGATTGACTCTCTCAACTTCAAGGGCGACAAGACGGATGTAGCTCAAGCCTTGGAGTTTCCTCGCGGAGGCGACATGGAGGCCCCGGAAGCCATCCGCATCGCAGGGTACGAGATTGCTTACGCCCTACTCGACGGCAAAGACCCCGAATTGGAACTAGAAAACTTGGCCGTTCAAGCGATGGGTTATGGTGCGGTGAAGACGAGTTACGAACGCACCGGGTTGCCCATCGAACACATCATTAACATGGTTCCGAGTTCCGCCGCGTGGAGATTGTTGAAGCCCTTCCTGCGCGATTCGGACGCCATCAAACTCTCTCGACTGAGCTAGTAGCTGTTCTGCTGGCTCCCTTTTACCGGCCCTTCTGCCGGGTCAGGCCCCGTGCTACTTGACGCGCGGGATCACCTGCTATCAACCATTTCGTCAAGGGGTTCTATCAAATGAGGAACGAAATGTTCAACTCTCTGTATCTCTCGCGTCCGTGGTTCGGTTGTTACGAAGGTGAAGACGACGCTGCGAAGGCCGCTGCGGAAAAGGAAGCTGCCGAGCAGGCTGCTACCGAAGCCGCTCTGCTCGACGCGAAAAACTTTTCCCAGAACGATCTGAACCGCATCATGGCGGAAGAGCGCCGCAAGATGCAAACGGCTCATCAGGCCCAACTCAAGGCCCAGGAAGACCAGTTGCAGCATGTCTTGAAGAGCCAGTCGCTCAATGAAAGCGACCGCAAGGTGTTGAAGGACAACCTCGAAGCGGTCCAAGGCCAGTTGCGGTCGGCAGAAGCCCAGGCCGCGAAAGAAAAGCAGGAGTTGGAACAGTCGTACCAAGCGCGGCTGGCGGACGTGGAGAAGAAAGCAACATACTGGGAAGGCCAGTACCGCGAATCCACCGTCAAGCGTTCTCTGCAAGACGCTGCCGTGAAGAACGATGCGTTCAGCCCCAGCCAGATCGTCGCGCTGATGCAGCCGATGACGAAGATGATCGAAGACACGGACCCGATCACGAAGCGTCCGAACGGCCAATACAAGGTCGTCGTTGAGATGCCGGACACCGACCCCAAGACCGGACAGGCTCAACTCATGGTCCGTACTCCCGAGGAAGCGGTCAAGCGGATGAAAGAGTTGCCCGACCAATACGGCAACCTCTTCCGATCCGGTGTGGTCAGCGGAATCGGTTCGGGGTCAGCTACCGGCGGCTTCGCGCCGGGTCAAGGGAGGATCGACGTGAGCAAACTCACGCCCGAGCAGTACCGCGAGATTCGAGCCAAGCACCCTGAATTGCTCGGACTCGCTCCCAAGCGCAAATAAACCTTGCGAAATCAGGGGACGGTGAAAGGTACTCGCTAGTGGCGAGTTTTCTTAGCCAATAGGCTTACGCCACTATTGCTATAAAGTCAACAGTGAACTTTGGAGTGACAACATGAAGTCTCTTTACCTCTCTCGGCCCTTCGTGGCTTGCTACGACAACGACCTGGACGCCTTCGTGCCCGAACTGTGGGCGCAGGAAGGCTTGGTCATCCTCGAAGAAAACATGGTGATGGCGAACCTCGTCCACCGCGACTTCGAGAACGAGATCGCCAAGTTTGGCGATGTCGTGAACACCCGGAAGCCCGGCGAGTTCAAGATTCGCCGGAAGACGGACGGGACCACCCTGACCCAGCAGGACGCCAACGCGACCAACGTGCAGGTGCCCTTGGACCAGTGGTTCTATTCCAGCTTCGTCATCCGCGACGGCGAAGGCAGCAAGTCGTTCCAGGAGTTGCGGGACATCTACCTGCAACCCGCGATGCTGACCATCGCTCGCGGCGTGGATCGCGCCCTGTTAGGTCAGGTCCACAAGTATTTCGGTGCTCCGGCCACCGGCCGTGTCGGCAAGCTGGAAGGCTTGACCGCCAGCACCGCGAAGGACTACGTTCTCGACGCCCGCGAGCGTCTGAACGTCAACAAGGCTCCCGTGGACGGCCGCCGGCTCATCATGGCTCCCACGGCCGAAACCGCCATGCTCAAGACCGACATCTTCTTGAAGGCCAACGAGCGCGGTGACGGCGGGACCGCCTTGGAGAATGCGACCCTTGGCCGCATCCTCGGCTTCGACACCTACATGTGCCAAAACGTCAACAACGTGATCTCCGGCGCGGACACCGCCTCGGACATCGTTGTGACCAACGCTCTGGCGGCGGGCGGCAGCGGCTCGCAGGCTTGCTCTGGCATCACCGGCGCAGTGACCACGGGCGAGTTCCTGGTCGTGGCCGGTAACGGTCAGCCGACCTTCATCACCGCCCACACCGAAAGCGTCGGCGGTGACACCACGGCCGTGACCTTGAACGAGGCCAACAAGTATGGCACCGCCGGCTCGGCCGCAACGGTTCGTTACAAGAAGTGCGCCGCTGCCTCGGCCTACGTGAAGGGCTACAGCAAGGGCATCGTGGTCGATGGCTACACGGCTGGCAAGGCTCCGCAAGTCGGCCAGTTGCTCGCCTTCGGCACCGGCGCGAATCGGGCCACCTACACGGTCATCGAATCGGAAGATGCCGGCGCGTCTTGCACGGTGTACCTGGATCGGCCGCTCGAAGTCGCCGTCAGCAACGACGACCCGGCGTTCCCCGGCCCCTACGGCTCGATGAACCTCGCGTTCCAACGGGACGCCCTGGCTCTCGTAACCCGTCCGCTGGCCTTGCCGGATGCCCGCATGGGCGTCATGGCGGCGGTCGTTCCGCACAACGGCATCGGGATGCGAGTCTTGATGCAGTATGACATCAACGCGGGCGGCACCATCGTCAACTGCGACATCCTCGCGGGCGTTGCGGTTCTCGAAAGCGGCCTGTGCGTGCCGGTTCTCGGCTAAGCCGTTTCTGTTCTTAGCGAGTTCCAGTCGCCCGTCCGGGCGCAATCCCGGACGGGCGGCTTCTTCAACCATCAACTGCGCCTGCGGGCGGACGGGGAGTGCCTCGTATGGACAGTAACACATTGGCCGACCTGTTACTGCTGCTCAAGCAGTACGGCCCGCTGATCCTGGTCGTTGCCTTCTTTCTCTGGCAGGGCTGGGTTCGTGAAGGTCGCATGAGTAAGCGCATTACGGGTTTGGAAGACGAACAGCGGAATGTCCTCATGCCGCTGGTGGAGCGTTGCGCGGATGTCATCGCGCAGAACACCATGATGATGGAGCGACTGGAAAAGGCTCTGGATGAGCGATTCGAGTGCCCGCTGCGCAACCAATGTCCCCAACGATAGATCGAGACCAGCTATGTCGTATCCCGCCAACTACAGCTTGAATCAACAGATTCGTCGCGTGCTGTACGCACTCAAACGCCAGTATGGCGGCTACGTCGTAGTCTATCAAAATCATTCGGTAACTACGGATACGAAGACCGGCAGAGTGACCCGACAAAAGACGGCCACGCCGATTCGACGTGCAATTGTCTTGCCCGTGAAGATTGACCGCGAATTGAAGCAGTCCATCTCGCTGATTTCCGCGAACAAGCAACTCGTCATGGGTGGAAGTTATGAGGCGGGCAAACGCACGTTTATTATCGAACGCCGCGATTGCCCACGACTGGTTCTCACGGCAAGCGATTGGCTTGTCTACAACGACCACAAGTTCAACATCGAGAACTTCGAGGAATACGAATTCGATTCTGCCTACGTGATTCTTGGGAAGGAACTGAAAGGCGAGTCCACCCACGAACCCATCGTAGTCGAAGCCGGTGACGACTTGACGGTCGCGGAGACACCCATAGAAGAAACGGAGAACTAGCCATGCCTGCAAATCCGCATTGGGCACGCTGGGTGTTCGCATCCGTAGCCACCTTTCTCAAGGACGTTGCTGAGGAGCAAAAGCTGCCAGCCCTTGTCGAAGGGCTGAATGATCGAACGAAAGAGTTCGAGGAAGCATCGGACAAGTGCGAGATACGAGTCACGGGACCGTTCACGAGGGAACTGAGTCGTAACTACTTCCGAATCGAATTGCTTGTCAACGTGCTGTTCACCAGCCGCTACGAGGAGCAGAAGAACCAATACGCCATACTCAGTGCGATTGGCGCATTTCACGAGGCGATGGATGGAGCCATCGCGGTCTACCAATACGGCGACGGGCCGGACGACGATGAGCACGCTTTGGTTGGCTGCTTGTCACCGGCGCAAGGTCGCAACGACGCTATCCGCGTTTTGCATTTCGGACAGATTGATCCGAACACCCGCTTGAAGCAGTCGATGGTAGACGCTCGCTATGTAATGGAGATTTCAACACACGATTAGCCACAAGAAGGAGAGCAGACATGGCACGTATTGAATTGCGTGACTGTGACGTGTTTCTCGAAGACGGTTTGGACGGTGCGGCTGCGGTCAACGAGCCTTCCACCGCCCCCGCCGAAGGCGACACGTCTTTCAATATCGACACGGTGGCGCTCAACACCGACAACACCCAGAAGGTGCCGCTTGGCGCGCGTTTTACGATTGCCGGCGAGACTGTTGCGGATGCGATTCACACCGTCACCGCTCGCGTCCAGCAAGCGCAATCGGGCGTCAATGAGCAGCAGACCGTCACTTTGACGAACTGCACAACCACCTTCACCTTGTCGCTTGGCGGCAAGGTCACTTCGGCTATCGCCCACGATGCCAACGCTGCGGCCGTCAAGGCGGCCCTGGTTGCTTTGGACGACGGCTACACCACGACGGATTTCGACGTTACGGGCGCTGGCCCGTATGTCGTCGCCTTCCAGGGCGCTTTGGCGAACCGGCCTCTCGCGGCAATGGTGGGTGCAGCCGACACCGGCTCGATTGCTGTTGAGCGCACTCGGCACGGTCAATCGCCGGTTTCCGGTGGTCAAGTCACCACCGAGATCACGTTCACGCCCGCTTTGGGCGCAGGGACGTATGCCGACGGCGCAGTCTTGTCCTTCCTGCCTCAGCAGTTGGACATCAAGGTCGGCGAAGGCAACATCACCTACACCGAGCACAACAACTACGACTACCTCATGGATCGTGGAAACTTGGACACGGTGAAGGAAGGCGATCAAGTCCCGATGGACGTGAAGTTGGAATGCGTGTTCGAGCACATTACCACGGGCACGAATGAGTACGTCAGCCCGATGGACGCCCTCAAGAAGACGGGCGCGGCCTCAGAATGGGTCAATGCTGCGGCCGACAAGTGTGAACCGTACTGCGTGTACGTCGTGGTTCTGCACACGCCGCCATGTGGCGGTGCAGAAAAGGAGCGCGTGACCTTCCCGGACTTCCGTTCGGAACAGCGCGAGATCAACTACAAGGATGCCACGATCTCGATTACGGGCAAGTGCAAGGCGACGGAACCTATCGTCGAACGCGAAGCAGCGTAACGACTCCCCGGCTCTCGAAGCCGGTTTTGCTGGCGGAAGCACCAGCGGCGGTGCCGGTGTCGTAACCGGCACCGCCTTTCTTTCACTTTCATTCCGTGCGAGGGAACAAACAATGAAGATTGCTGGAATTGACCCCAAGACGTTGTGCAACGAAGTGATCCTGGTTCTGCCTCGTGGCGAAGAACAGAAACTCGTGTTCAAGGCGAAGGGCCTCAAGGACATGGATGAGTTCAACGTCAAGTGCCCGCTCCCCAAGCCGCCGGGAAAACAGACCCGTGACGGCTGGGTCGCCAACGAGAACGACCCGACCTATCAGCAGGTCATGGACCAGTGGGGCAAGAAGCGTCTCGGCTACATCGTCATCAATTCGTTGGTCCCGTCCGAGATCGAGTGGGACACCGTGAAGTTCGACGATCCGCGAACGTGGGCGAGTTGGGATAAGGACTTGATGAACGGCGGTTTGACCCAGGTAGAAACGAACCGCGTTCTCGGCCTCGTCCTGGAAGCCAACGCTCTCGATGAAGCCAAGCTGGCGAAGGCCCGCGAGGTTTTTCTTCGTGGTCAGGCTCCTCTGCCCGCCGAGTCCTCTGGCCCAGTTACCGAACCGGCGAGTTCGCAATCTGGCGTGCCTGCGAACGGCTAGGCATTCGGCCGCCGGGCGTCAAATCGTCCTGGGATGAATGTGGTCTCGAAACCCAGGCTCTTATCGTCGCGTATGACCAGACCGCAAGTTACGACGAGCAAGAGCGGGAGGCTCAGTTGCTTGGGGCAGGGAAGCCCCCGAGTGGCGTGAAGCCTACGTGACGGAGACCTGACCGATGAAGTTCACTTACAAGTTCAACACACCCCGCATCGACGTGGACAGATACAAAGATGCTCTCGATAAGCACATGCGTGAAGTCGTGGCTCAAGCGGTCATGGAGTGGCTTGACGCTGTGCTGATGGAGATTCCGGTGTGGAGCGGTGCGAGCCGTGCGACGTTCATCAAACTGGGAATGGAGATCGGAATGAACATTCCCGTCGCTCCGGCGACGGGGAACTGGGCGCACGGCATGTTCACCAGTCGCATGGATCGGCGTGGTGAGGGCCTGTCGCAAAGCACCGGCAAGGTGGAATACGACCAGACGAAGGGCCGCTATGTCTTTGTCTATGGGACGACATTGCCTTGGCTGATCTGGAACGAATATCACAACGCCAACGTCGAGCGCGATGACACGTTGTTCTACAGGGTACTCAAGGAAGGCCCCTATAACTTCCAAGCCAAGGGCGAGGAAGCCTTCAAGAAGTTCGCCGAGACAGTGGAACTGCCGCACGTCGGTCCATACGTGAAATCAACCCCCGTCAAGCGATAGGTGCTTACATGGCCGACGAAATCCTCAATACCCTCGGCTTTAGCGTAGATGCCGCGCTGACGGCGCTACGCAACTTGGATAGCGCCCTCCAACAAACGGGCACGTCTTTCTCTAACTTCGCCGCACAGATCGACAACTTCAACAGTCGCGCCGAAGCTGCTCTCAATACGATGCGAGGGATGGCGAGTGCCGCCAGCAAACTTGCATCGGCTTCTCAGAACATGGGAGTCCCTACCGCCGCTCCGGCCGCAGCGACCGGCTCTCAACTGTGGCTCCCCGAAGGCGTTCAATCCTCTGCCCAACAAGCGGCTGCCTCGATGGCGGCCGTGGGTAATGCTGCGCAACAAGCGGGCCAACAAGCTGCGGCCGGCATGAATCAGGCCGCCAACGCCACGAAGGGGGCCAAGCAAGAAGGCGACCATCTCATTGTCAGTTGGAACACCATCTCTCGCGTTGTGATGACGCAAGCGATTGTTCGCGCCATGTCGATGATGCGGGACGCCTTGAAGGATGCTGTGACCGCCGCCGAAGACTTTCAGGTTCGATTGGCGGAAATCCAGACGATCGCGCCGCGTATCGGTGGTGATCTGTCAAAGGGACTCTTGGGCATGGGCACGCCAATGAAGGCCCTTGAAGATGAAGTCACGTCTTTCTCCAAGAGCTTCAATGTCCCCCTTCCGCAAGTGGAGGAGGGCCTATATCAAACTCTGTCGAATCAATTCACGTCTGTCGCTGACCGTTCCAACGTGATGACGGCCGCCATGAAATTGGCGAAGGTCGGCGTCATGGATTTCCAGAGCGCTATTCTGCTCATCTCGGGCACTCTCAACGCCTATGGGATGGGGACCGAACAGGCGGATTCCGTGGCGATGAAGTTCTTCGAGACGATCCGCTTAGGCCGTGTTCGCGGCAAAGAGTTGGCGGACACGATGGGCCAGATCGCGCCGATTGCCGGCGAGTTGGGCGTCTCACTCGACGAAGTGAGTGCGGCATTGGTCTCCATGACCATTGGCGGTATTGACGCCCACAAATCCGTCACGGCATTGCGTGGTGTGATGACGGCCTTTATGAAGCCCTCGGAGGATATGAAGAAGACGATCCGAAGCATGGGTTTCTCGGACCCGTCCCAGTTGATTGCCGCCAAGGGTTTCGAGGGCGCATTGCAAGCCATCGCCGACAAGGCGGACGGCATGGGTTCGGAGATCGCCAAGTCGATTCGCAACGTGCGTGCTTTGACGGCTGAGTTGCGGTTGACGAGCGACGTGGGTGCAAAGAAATATCAAGAGGCGTTGGAGGCCATGCAAAAGGCCACGCCAGAGAACTTGGACAAGATTCTGGGGGAGTTTCGTTCGACGGACACCGAACGGCTGCAAACGCAGATCAACGCCCTCAAGGTCAACCTTACGCAGGACTTCGGCCAAGCGATGGTCAAGGTTCTCGCGGACGTAATGGAGTTCATGGGCGGGGCCGACAAACTGGCAGCAGCCATCACGGCGGTTGCCGCAGCGGCTATCCCGTGTGCGGCTGCCTTGGGCATTCTCGCTGCCGGCTTCGCGTTGGTCCATCTGTCCTTGGGTCCGATTGGCATTGCCCTTTTGGCCGTCTCGACAGCACTGGCGCTTCTTGCTGGTGGCTATACCTACACGACGCTGACGAACATCGCCAACATCAACAAAGAATCTGATGCTCGACATGAAGCCACGATGAAGATGATGCGTGACGAAGAGCAGAAGATTGCCAAGATGAAAGAGACCCAGCAAGCGGAGGCTCGTGCGGCTCAGGGTCAATGGTCGGAAAGTGCAGCGACGATCCGCCGCGACTACTTCCAAGCACTGGATGACTTGAAGACAAAGAATCAGGAGACAATCACCAGTGCCCGGAACGTCATGGAGTCGATGATCGGCGCACAGGAACGTGTTGTCGCCGCTTTCCGCAATGCTTCACAAGCCGCCATGAAGGCGGTGCAGGAATCGCAACAACGTGTCAACACGTTGCAAGCCCAGTATTCCGACGCTCGATTCAAGTATGCTCAGAAGGGATTGGACCAGGAAGTCCAAGCCGACAACTATCGTCGCAAGGCAATGCAAGAAGCCTTGCAAGCGGCGAATCAACTGGCAAACGCCAAGTCCCCGGAAGACATCAATGCTGCATTATCGGCATTCCAGCGGGCGGACGCGAAGGCGAAGGAAGCTGAGTCGATTGCCAATGCGACGAAGAACACCGACTTGCAAGGCAATGCCGAGCGCACCGTGCTCGCCATCATGCAAATGCAAGTGACTGCGGAAAAGCAGTTGCAGGCAGTTCAAGCCGAACAGGCGATGAAATTGGCGCAAAAGGCTGCTCAAGAGCAAGCGCGCGTCAATGAGATGAAGACCCTGATGAAGTCGATTCTCACCGACTTGGCGGCTTTCGACAAGAAAGGTGAGGCGAAGACGCCGCAGGCTCTTGAAGAGCAACAGAAGCGACTGCAAGAGAACATCGAGCGGTTCCGTCAGCTTTCGATGACGGGGCAAAAGGTCGATGTGTCGCAGTTGTTGGCATTCGACACTTTGCAACGGCGTGTCACGGCGGCATTGGAAGGTGGTGTCAGCAAAATCGACATCAAGCAATTCAATGCCGTCCCGGAGAGTTTTGCCGCCCTCCGCGAACAGATCGAAAAGGGCATCGGCCCGATCCGCATCCTGATCGAGAAGAGCACGTCGATGGACGCCGCACTGGCCGGCGAAATGAAAGGCATGTCGGCTGAGGAAGCCGTCAATCATCTTGAACAGAAGTTGCAGCAGGCGCGCCAACAGAAGATCAACTTCAACGAGTTGACGCAACGGCTTGATGCGGCCAGACAGGCATTGTCCGGTTTTGCGTCAAACACGAAGGCCGACATCGACAAGTGGATCAATGACGTTGCTCAGTATGAGATGAAGAGCATCGAAGGCATGACCGCGTGGTCTGATGTCAGCAAGCAGCCGTTGAAGCCCGAGGCGCAGAAGTTCTTAGACTTAGCACGGAAGTTTTCGGCCCCGAACGCCCAGGTGAACGACGCCGACTATCAGGCGTTGCTCAAGGCTCACGACGATTATGTCAAGGCCATCAAGCCTAGCCCGGAGAGCGAAGCGGCGATGCAGAAGATTCTGCAACGGGCCTTGGCGGTCAAGGAACAAGCCCAGGCGGTGCAGAAGGGTGAAGAGGGCGTGCAGAAGGGAGTCATGCCCGCTATTCAAGCCGATCAGCGGATTAAGGACATCGAAGCCGCTCTGCGGGACGCCAAGGCGGCAGCCGAACAGACCCAACAGTCTACGGGGGCTGCGGCTCAAGGCGCGTCGGCGACGACTGCGGCTTTGGGCGAAGTGGCTCAAGTCGATATGAGCGGATTGGTCGGTCAGATCACTTCGGCCACAAGTGCCATGTGGGGACTGGTGGCGGCGGCTCAGTCGTTCCAGATGCCCGACACGGCGGGTGCCGAGTTCGCTTCACACGGAGGTTTGATGCGGTACTTCGCCAAGGGTGGTGCAGTCGGCGTGGATACGGTCCCCGCCATGCTGGCACCGGGCGAATTCGTGATGAGCGCGTCTTCAACGCGGAAGTTCGCCTCCCAGTTGTTTGCCATGAACGCTGGCATTCGCCCCGTCTATCGCAGCGAGGGCGGCAGCGTAACCAATATCGGCGACATCAACGTGACGGTCCAAGGCGGCGGAAGCAGCCGGCAGACGGCACGCAGTATCGCTTCGGAACTGCGTCGTGAATTGCGGCGCGGCACATCAACTCTCTAAGGTCTGAAAGGACAACCATGAAAGACAACCTGATTCTCAACGAACGGGCGGATGTGGGGTTGGTTGCCAACCGCGCTACCGTTGACAGACTGAACTTCAAGGGAGTTTATCACGTCGAGCATTGGCGCGGCGGTAAACTCCTGCGAGCGTTCGACGTGCCCAATTTGATTACCAACGAGGGTAAAAACCGTGCTCTCAACGTGATGTTCCACGCGGCTCCCCAACTGACGACGTGGTATATTGGCCTTATTGCGGGGCCGACGGCGGTTCCGGCGGCGGCGGACATCTATGCGAACATTCGCACAGATGCGTCGGGCGGCAACAACTGGTCCGAGTTCGTGGACTATGTTGACCACGCGAACAGCGACAGTGCCATCACTCGTCCCGAGTGGACGGAGGACGCGGCGGGTAGCCAGCAGATCAGCAACTCGTCTCAAGTCCTTTTCAACATCGTCACGTCGCAACCGAGTCCGTCTGTCTACGGGCTGTTTCTCTGTGCCGGCACGAATGCCCAGACAAAGGCTGACCACACTTCCGGCAGCGCCAACTGCCTGTGGAATGCAGTTGCCTTTACGAGTGGCACTGTTCCCGTCACGAATGGCGACCAGTTGAAAGTCACGTACACCGTTCGTGCATAAGCGCACTCCCTCGCCACGGCCGGGTCGGGGTGTCACAACTCTGGCCCGGCCTATTCTTCTTTCACAGGATACATCCAATGTCGCTTCTTTATTTCGACGGTTTTGAGACCTACGGTGACGGCAGCGACATTGCCTATAACGTGCCGGAGGGTACAACTTGGCGGGGTGCGTGGGAAGAGGAAACCACATACGTAGTCAATGACGTGGTACTCCTGTCGGATGTATTCTATGTTGCGCTCCGAGGCGTGACGGGCGTGCAACCGCCGAGTAATCCAGGTAACGGATTTCTCGACATGAGCATTGGCTGCGCGCCGGAGTCCGGCTCATGCAGCTATGCCAGCGGAGAGTTTACACAAAGCGGGATCGGCAATGACTTGTGGGATTCGGATGTCTTCAACTTCGCGTACAAGGATGCGACGGGCAACGTCACGTTGATCGCGCGTCTCGTATCAACAACGGCCGTCGATGACTACACGGTCGCTGGCTTGATGCTGCGCGACAATATGACTCCTGGTTCACCGCATGTCACCATCACCGTCTCACCCGCAGGCGCACTTTCCATGTCGTGGCGTGATTCGCAGGGCGGGTGGGCCAACGGCAACTATGAGGCCGACGTGGAGTTTCCCATCTGGTTGAGACTTCGGCGGAACGGCGATGATTACTACGGGGCCTATAGTCCTGATGGAGTCGAGTGGACTGACTGCACGGCTGAGATCACTTTTTCGATGTCTTCAACGCTCAAAGGCGGTCTTGCCTTTTCGCCGGACGACCTGAGTACCAGCTACGAGGCGGTCTACAGCAACGTGTCCTTGGACAGCACGCCGATTACGGGTGTCACTCTGGCCTGCTGGGCTACGGCGAACGTGGATGTTCTGGAGGGCGTGATGTCACCGCGCAATGCCTGGGCCGGGCGCTGGCTGACAACCACGGCAAACCCGCCTATGATCGCCGAGGCAACGGCGGGATTGTGTGGCCGCTTCACGCACGGTTGCAGCGGACGCACTCCGAAATTGACCGAGGATCACACTCTCATCGTCGGCTGCCGTCTCCGTGCGGTTGACTTCCATGACGGGGATGTCATGCTTCGCCTTTGGGACGTGACCAATGACGAAAACGGCCGCGAGGGCATTGGTTTGGCCTATGGTGCCGGTGGTGACTTGAAAATTGTTCGGAAATACTACAACAAGGACACCTCCGAGGATACGGATATTCTTGTCGCGGCCACGTCAGGCTTGAATTGGCTGGAAAGCGAATGGAAGCACGTCGAGTTGAAGGTGCATACCGCGACTATCAGTTTTAACGGCTCACTTTATAACGGCTCTAACGTGATCGACGCTATTGAAAGCACGGAGGGGCTGGCCGTCGGGCAAGAGATCAACGCATGGTATCTGCCTGCTCTGACGTACATTGCGTCGATTGTGGATGCTCATTCGATTACCGTCACGAACAACGCAACACACAATCAAGTTGGCGCGTACATCTTTGCCCTGGGCGGGTCATACACGTTGCGAGTGAATGGTGAGGTCGTCTTGAGCAGCGACATTTACCCCGTGGAAGGCGTATCGTGGACTGTGTTGTATGACGCACTGAGCATTGAATCGCCAGCCGAAGGCGCGACGTTGTACCTGGATGATCTCTATATCTGCGATTCCACTGGCTCAGCGCCGACGAACGACTTTCTCGGGCTGGCCCTTGTGACCCGTTGCGTGCCGAACAGCGACAGCGACACCAACGAGTGGACGCCTCAAACGGGGGCCAATCACTTTGAGATGGTTGACGATGGGGTGACGGCAGACGACGACACCTACATCGAAGCTGACAGCACTGGTGACACAGAGTTGTGGAGCCACACGGCGATTGGGGATGTGGGCACGATCTTCGGCGTTCAAGTCTGCACCGATGTAAGTGCGCCTGCTGGCAGTTGTCTTCTCAAGACGGCAGTGAGGCATTCCAGCGACGATATTAGCGTCGATGACGGCGTGACTGTCTACACGAGCGACTATCAACCTGTTGTACGGCTCTTGGAACACCTACCCGGTGAAACCCCGACTGAGTGGACCCAAGGCAATTTCAACGCGACACGCTTCGGCGTGGTTCTTGGGTAAGGAGCGCCACCTATGTCACTTCTCTTTTGCACAGGGTTTGACGAACTACCTGACGCAACGTACCCGGACGACACCAGTGGGATGTGGCTCGCCAACGTGGTGGACCTGAGCACCATGTTCTATTTCTTCAATCCCGCCATGTTCACGCTCCCTGGATGCGCTGGGAGGTTGGCTGCGGGGTACAAGGGCGGCAAGTGCTTGAAGTTGGTGCTGTCGTGGTTAAATCAGGAGGAGGAAGAATACCTTGACACGTCTCTTGCCAGCGATCCGAGCGTATGGGCCGTGCATGAAAGCGACACACTGATCGTAGGCTTCCATTACAAGGCGGATAGCATTGTCGCGTATTGCCCCGAGAACGGAACTTATACGAGCGAGGGTCCACGGAACCGCAACATCGTTCGGATGATTGGCAACAATCAGGAAGTCTGTCTTCTCGAAGTGTTCATCAATCAACAGGGGAGGATTTGCGTCTACCGCGACGGTTCTATGGGAGGGGTGATGGTGTCGGACGTGGTTTTTGTACCTGGACGATGGTATCACTTCGAGTTGAAGACTGTCGGCGGCGAACACGGCTCCTGGGAGTTGCGTATCAACGGCACGACGCTTCTTTCGGAAACCGACGTGGATATGCGGTACAACGACTATTACACTTGTCCGCGCGCCATTGGGTTCACGAGTTATTGGGACCAGGCCCACTACTATGACAACCTCTATATGATGGATGGCGAAGGAACGGCGTTCAACGATTTTTTGGGACCGACGCGCATTAGTGCGTCAAGGCCAGCGGGTGACTCTACAACGAATGAATGGTTGCGGATGCTGAATTATGAAGAGGATGTGGACCCCAGCGACCATTACACCTATGTGGATGAGACGCAGTATGAGTGGGGCTTTCCTTTTCCCGACAGCAGACTCGTCCAAACGGACGTTCCAGGTGCCATTGAGTTGTTCACCTACGGCGCTTCGGTGTCCGAGTTCGATGCGATTCACGGCGTTGTGGTGACACCTTACGGCTGGGAAGACTTGGATTGGAATGAGGAGGAGGGTGTGAGCTACGGTCCCGGCATTCAAGGGGTCGTGGCTGAGGACGCCGCGACGGTAGCGTCAGAGGCGTCCTACTTTAGCGATCACGGATTCAACGGGGAGGCACCGATCTTTTTTGTTTTCCCGGAGAAACCCGGTGGCGGTGCGTGGTCCGCGACGGACTTTGATGGAGAAGCACATAGCTTGGCTTTCGGCTTCCAGATGGCGACGGAGTAACAGAAATGGCAACCCTGTATGTCAACCGACAAGTCGTAAATGTGCTCGGTCACGACGCAGGGAAGCCCCGCGTGACACGTCAGTGCATTGAAATTCTGCATCTTCCTGGGAGCGCGACCGGCAACGTCTACGAGGTCAGTGCCACTGATAACTGGGATACGCTCGGCGAAGACTTACAAGAGGTCGGACCCGTCACCGTCAGTGCGAGCGATGCTCTCACGTTCCGAGAAACGGTTGTCGTTCGGGGGCCACAGTATGGCCTCGCAGAAGATTCGCTTCGGTTCTCGGAGAGTGCAGTCGCCGGGCGTCCGTGGAATCTTGCTGCTTTCGACTATTTGCAGCAGGCGACGACAACCTATGATCCGATGACGCTGGAGCCGACGACCGTTTACACGGGCTTGCAGGACGAGGCCAGTGCTACTAAGCCGCCGCCGGGGTCCAATGCACCTGCGGATTCGTTGAACCTGACGGAAAGCGCCAGCGTCGTCGTCGTTCATGCTACAGCGATTGAATGCAAGGCAGCCGACGAGTGGGACACGTTGGACGATTCAGCATACCGTGTACAGGCTAACGACGGTCAGGAAACTCTGGTCTTTACGGAGGAAGCGTCCGTCGAAGTCATCAGACCCGCCACGGATGTTATCGAATGGACTGAAACGGCGACCGCCAATGTTGTCCGTAACCTGACTGCTGAGGACGAACTTGATTTCCGCGAGTCAGTAGGCATTATTGGTTTCGCGGCCGATGTGCTGCACAACTACCATCCGTTCGTCGGCGGTGGAATAGGCGGGCCGACGCCGCCACCTGCGACATGTCCGATACCGGCCAGCAATGAAAGCCTCTGTCGGTTGTACGACTTGAACGACTATGCTGATTTCGTTCAGCTTCGACCACCGGAGTTCGGCAACAAAGACCGGCTCACGATGAACCGCATTAGCCGCGAGACGCGAGGCGGCTCGCTGATTGTCTTCGCTGATGCGATGTGGCCAAAGTTGCAAACGATGGTGCTGACCATCAAGGGCCTAAGCTACGCGCAGGTGCAGGCGTACCTGGCCTTCGTGGAGAATCATCTTGGCGTCGATGTCGGCTTCCTGGACTGGGAAGGATTCTACTGGAAGGGAACCATTATGAATCCAAACGAGCCAACCGTACAAGACGGCAAGGACAGCTATACGATTTCATTCGAGTTTGAGTACGAATCTTGGGAGCCGTAACCATGTTCACTTTCGAGGCACCATATCCAGCGATTCAGACGACATCGCAGTTGCCGAATCCGCAGTGGAGCGACCAGGAAGGGATTCAGGATACGGTGACTCGAAAGCTGGCGATGGACGGGACGAAGTTCACTTATGTCAAACGACGGAACGGCCGGCGCAAATTGCATTGGACGTTCCGGTTGACGCGAAACAAGGTGTTGGAGTTCAAGGCGCTCCTGGTGTCTTACTTCGCGTCGAAAGTGCGTGTTACCGACCACAACGGGCGAGTGTGGGTCGGCAACTTCACGAGCAACCCATTCGAGTTTGAGGGCAGTGGCCGGGCTGAACCGGCCATTGCTCCGATGCCTCGTGGCGAATGGTGGAACATCGAGATCGAGTTCGAGGGGGTCGAGCAATGAGAAGCATTTCAGCGGCGGCGAAAACCAAACTACGGACGAAGAAGGGCATCGAACCGATCACGGTTATCGAGGTCGATTGGGCACCGAATCACACGCTATCGTATGCTGACCGTGACCTGACCAGCATCCCCGGCAGGATCATCGAGGTCGGAGCCATCGACAACGTGGTCACTGTCTCGAACAGCAGTTCATCGCAGCAGCTTGCCGTGACGATCGACGACACGGACGGGATCATCAAGGCTCTTTTTGATACGAACGATGTCCATAAGCGCAATGCGAGAGTCTACCAATACTTCCAGGGACTCGATCTTGCGGATAAGTTCCTCCTGTTCGCCGGCAAGGTTAGCTCACCGATTACGTGGAACGAGCGGGATCGCACGGTCAAGTTCACGATCATCTCGCAACTGGAAGACCGCGAGGTAGGTTTCAGCGCCGAAGAAGGCCAGTTTCCTTATTTACCCGCTGATCTGGTCGGCAAGCCTTGGCCGTCGATTTTTGGTGTCGTGCAAGATTGCCCGGCGCTGCAAGTCAATCATGCCGTGCAGGGGACGACCCTTACGGGCGTCGGTGTTGTTGCAGGGCAAGCCTACTACGCGGGGTTCCCTCTTTATAACACTGGCTCCAACCAAGACAGTAATTTGGGTGCCGGCCTTGCGAACATTTCCGCGCAGATCAATGTCTTATTTTGTGCGGAGGCGTGCGCCAATTTTGCAGACGACGGAGCAAAGGCACAGCAGTACCTTGACCAAATCAACCAGTTGGAAGCCCAGCGTACCGAGATGGTGGCCCAAGCTGCCTCTAAGCAAGCCTGTGCCCAGTGGCAACGTGCCCAACAACTCGCCGACGCCAACTCGAAGGGTGCCGGAGCGAACCCGATCCAGGTTCTTGGCGGCGAGGACTTTCCCCAGAATACGCCGCTTACTATCGACATAAACGGGGCTGAGTTCACCGGCTACTTCAACGGCCAGAACTTCTACGTCAGTGGCCGCTATTGTCAGAGCATCGCCGATCAGGCGGCTCAAGCCAATAGCGAGCAAACATCGAGTTGCCCTTATGAACATCGCAGTGGCGGCGGCAACAACGAATACGACTACAAGATCGACGTGTCGTGCGACTGCATGTGGGCGGATTTCGATACGTGCTGGTGTCGGCAACACGGCTTTATCATTTCAACCAGCAACGACAGCGCCAACACGAAGTCGGACAATCCGATTTTGCAGCAATTCTGGGCAGACGCCGGAGCGACGGTGAAGATCAAGAGCGACGAGCCGATCACCTACATCGTTAGCATCGTGCCGGGATCGGTCTTGGCGGTCAAAGCCTACAAGCAGTTTACCGGCGAACGGCGGCTAGTTTTGGTTCCGAACAACCTCTACACGGTACGGTCCCACAACTACGGGGCGGTCACGGCGGTTGAGTTGGTCTTCGCTAAGCCGCTGAGTTCCTATACCGACCAGGGATGGAGCGATGATGTCTACGTGACGTTTCAGTCGAGTGTCGGCCCGGATACGATCAACGTCCTGAAGTATCTCATTACCAACTACACGGGGCTGACTTGGGATAACGCGAGTTTCAACAACGTACAATCCAAGCTGGCCCCGTTCCCGGTCAACTTTCCGCTGTTGGACCGGAAGAACACCTTGCAGTTGTTGCAGGAGATCGCGTTTCAATCGCGGTGTGCTCTCTGGCTCAGCAATGGCGTGTTTTATATCCAGTACCTCCCCGAGGAGCCAACGCCTGATCCTACGGACGGCACTATCACGGTCTCGGACCTGGACGCCGACGCCGGGGTGGAAGTCGAGTTGACGCCCACGGAAGACCTTGTGACCAAAATGACCGTCAAGTGGAGGGTCAGTTGGGCACCCGGAGCGACCGACCGCGACAAGGATAAGTCCGAAAAGACGATGATCCTGCGGCATAACGTAACCCGTTATGGAACGCAGGAGCAGGAGTACGACTGGTACATCTACAACCAGCCGGACATCATCTATAAGGCGGCGACGTTCTGGCTCATACGGAAGTCGAGCACTTGGAAGAAGATCAAGTTCAAGACCTTCTTGCACAAGCTAGGGTTGGAGACGTTTGACGCCGTGAACCTGAACTTTGCAGGCGGCTACGTTGCCAACGGGGCAGTAAAGGCGATTGTCGAACAGGCCAATTACGATTCGAGCGACAATACGGTAGAAGTACAGTGCATCGTGCCGGTGCGGTCTGGCGAGATGTCAAAGTACGTCTATTACTGGCCTGCGGCCTTACCGGCGTCAGTGACTTGGCCTCCGGCCGATGATGTGGCAAAGAATGATGCCGGCGGTGGCGGCATCGGGATGAATGCCACCGGCAACTTGCCGGTAGGAGATACGTCGGCGATTGATGCCGGCGGTATTGTCTGGGTCGGCGGTCCAAACGTCGTCTTCCATGCGCGGAGCGACTGGGGCGACCGACATCCCACGGATATTGGCTTCTCAGCCCAACGGGTTGTCAATCCATCATTTTATGCAGAGTTGAACCCGACCTCGAAGCCCTACCTCAATCTGCGGACGTTTACCGTTGCACCCATGCAGCCGTACATTCCGCAGCAGATGGGCAATCAGATCACACTCGATATTGCCCGAACAAAGGTGGTGGACTCGAATGCCCGAGACGGCCGCACGGCACGGCTTAACAGCTTGATCGCGCGTATCGACGAGGACAACAACTTAGTCATCAAGGGTGACGCGCGAATTGGCGACTCAAGCGGCACACAATGCGGTCAACTGGACGACGTGATCTTCGTCTCATCGACGGGCATAGCATGTCTCCGGGAAGACGTGTCCGTAGCCAGCGAGGCGCATGACACCTCCGAGGCATGGCTATCCGATGCCCTCGTAGTGAGTGACGAGACAGGCTGCCTGTCGCTGGATGCTTCGGTCTACATTGCGAATGGCGATGGTGAGGAGAGCCAGTTTGACTTCAAGTACGATGCTGACGGCGGCGTGTATGGTGCCGGCACCGCGTTCTTACAGGATTAGCGCGTAGCGTAACAGGTTGACAGGGCCGGGTCTCGTAGACTCCGGCCCTTTTTCGTTTCTTGAAACAGTCTTTCCCTAGCTAGGAGACTCACATGGCAAAGAAGTGGATACAAGGCGCGATCAAGCACCCCGGTGCTTTGACCGCGAGGGCGAAGGCCGCAGGACAGAGCCTCGCTCAATTCATGGCCGCGCCTCACAAAGACCCGACCGTGAAGAAAGAAATCGTCCTTGCGAGGACGTTGCAGAGACTACGCCGCAAGGGACATAAATAGCACGGCAAGTGCGGCAGTGCGATGCGCAAGACAAAGTGCCCAGGCGGATAACCGCCTGGGCACTTGTCATTGTTGTCAGTTTGTAATCGCCGGGATGGAACCGATCGCGCATCCGACTTTGCAGAGACGACAGTTGGTATTGGTCAACGGCTGGTGGGCTGGTATGCCCGACATGGGCATGGCGCACAGGCCGTCAATCTTCAATGTGCCGTCTTCAAGTCGCTGAACGCGGTACATGCGGTAGAGACATGACGACCAGACGGGACGCAAGACCCAGGGGTCATGTTCGTCTCGCATGTAGCCCTCGGGCACAGGTGGCTCCGGTGTGGCTCGTTCGTATTCGATACTACCGTCTGGGTGTACCGTTGGCTGGTAGCGAAAGACAATTCCGTTCGTTGCTTCGGCAACCTTATCGACGGCGGCTTGCATCGCGGCGAAGGGTGCGTGCGGCGGGCCGCCAGTGTAGACGACGTAGAAGACGCCTTCCATCACTCTGTCATCTGGGCAAGTGTCACAACCCATGATTAGGTCTCCAAGGTTTTGCGCAGAAGACAGCCGGCACATTGGCGGAAACTTACCCGACGACCGAAGATCGGGCAGGCAGGATTGTTGCACCGCATAATGACTTCGATGCACCCGCAGTTGGCAAGCCGCACGGCGGTTTGATGCCGCAGATCGCAGGGCATCCACAACGGGAAGAATTGCCAAGCGTTGTTCGGGTCACGTTCGTAGCCGCTGATGTCTTTGGGCGGCTCCTCGTCTTCTGACTGTTTCGTGTAGGCGATAACGCCGTCGAATCGGACCTGCATCGGCCGGTCACGACCCGCTACGGCGGGACTCAGGGTGTCGGCAATGCCCGCCAGCTTCGACGGGGCGTTCAGTGCCGGGCGTGGGAGTTCCCGTGGCGTGGCTTCCGGCGATGGTGCCCACTTCGGCGAATTGATGTCGCCCTTGTTCGGGCATTGCTGGCATTCTTCGTCCGTGCAAGGTCGGCGCTTGGTCAGGCAGATGTACCCGATCAGAGTGCCATCTTTCCTATGTTGTTCAAGTCGGCAGTTGCTCATTCGCCGCCTCCTTCCTCTTCACTGTCGCAGCAACCGTCCGCAGGAGGGTCAATGTGTAATACCCAGTGAAGCCCATACATGAAGGTGGTCTCAATGACGTGAAGACACTCGTTGCCTTGACACCAATAGAAGTCGAGTTGAGCGGGGTAGTCGCTTTGGAGGGTTACTCCTTCGGGGCAGTCGTTTATCGTACCGTCGCAGTCCACTTCTCCCCCAGGTCTGGCAATAGTGGGTTGATAGTTCAAAGCAGCATAGGGATCGGATTTCGCGCCGATGAATTCATGGTAGTCATACCAGCCAGCTACCCACCAGCGCCGTCCTTTATAGCCGTCTGGTGCGAAAGCCTGTCCGTTGAGTGCGCCAGTGAGACTAAATCCTTGATGGACGGCTTCCCATTGAGCGTGGTAGCCGGGTGGTGGTTCAGTTCCGTTGTTGCCGCAGCAGTTGCCGCCGGGCCACAGTGTTCCTGCTCCATCAAGCAACGGTATTACGATTGGCTCTTGTTCATCGGCGTCACAGCAGTTGCACCAGCCTTTGCCGATGGCGTCGTTGATCTCGTCGATAATGTCCTGCTTCCAAAGCGTGGTGTCTGCGTTGAATTCATTCTCATTGCAGATCGCCATGAGTTTGTCCCGGACATCTTCAATGTCGCCGGATGTCCAAATGTGATTCTCTTCAACTTCTTCCAATTCGTCTTGTGGGTCGCAACCGTCATCCGGGTTTTGCGCAAGTTCGTTGACCTGACGAATAATGTCGTTCCAGTCTTCGCGTTTCCAGGCCATTGGCAATCTCCTAGTACAGTTGCAACAAGGTGCGATAAACCTCCGCACCAGCCAAACAGTCGGCCAAGGCGTCGTGGGGATTTGTGTTGACAATTTTCAGTTTCGAGCACATTGGTCCAAGGCCCACTCGCTCGAAAGGCGGATTATCGCCACGGCACACGAAGCGGTCGTTGATCGAGATGGCCGTGAGCATCGAGTCACGGGCGTGAGAATGGAACAGTTGGTCGGTCATGGTGACGCCCAGCCACGCCTTCAACATGGACGACTCGAAAGCCCAATTGTGGGCCAGTGGCACAAGGCAGCGCTTGAAGGGAAGCCGCAGACCTTCCCACCATTCAACGAGCCAGTCCTTTACCCTGTCCTGAGTGGGCGCGTGAAGCATCAACTCCTCCATCGGAATCTTGTGCTTCTGGCGGGCCTGCTCCGATTCGCGTTCCGGGTGCTCCGGCTTGATGAGCGTGTAGAACGGCCGGACACCTGCGTGAGGCTTGAAGTCGGAGTCCAGCACGACCACGGCAATCTGGATAATTTCGTGGTAGCCCGGCTGAACGCCGGTCGTTTCAAGATCGACGGCGGCAAGGACGTTGCCGTGCATCGTTGTCAGAGCAGAGTATTTTTCAGGTATCATGGTGAGTGCGGCTGAGTGCGGCAGAGGAATGGCGGCCTCCACCGGGGAGGCCGCCGTGGCGGTCAATGATTATTTGCGTCCACGCTTCTTCTGTACCGGCTTCTTCGCAGGTCGCTTCGCCGGTTTCTTGGCTTTCTTCGCCGTGTAGTTCGGCATGTCGTTCAATTCGGCGGGCAGGATGCCGCGCTCGATCATCTCTTCGTAATGGATGATCGCCATTGCGTTGAACATGATGGCAGCCAGATGGTCCTCGTCCTTCTTGCCCTGCTGGAATCGCATCAGGTGTCGTTTGAGAGAGGCGACACACCGCGAGAACGGCATCCCTTTCTCCCAATTCCGTTCGGCGTACTTTGTGGCACCCATGAGGAGCCACTGACCTTGCCGCTCTTCCGCGAAGGGAGAGATTAGGTCCGGCCGAGGCTTGTCATCACACGTATCGCGGATTGCTCGGTCCTTGCCGAAGGATTGTCGTTTGCCGTTGTCAACCATGCCGTACTTCGCCATGTTGTTCGTCCTCGTTGTTCAGGGGTGATGTTTCAAGGATGTCGCCGTCGTAGCCGTCCGCAAACGCTTGTGGGTCTTCCGGGTACTCGGCGGGATTGGTTGTTGCTACGTGCTCAGCCGTTAGGACGGAACGTGTGAAGAAACCAGTGGTGCGGTAGACTTCAACGGTCATTGGGCAGCCTCCTCAGCTTGCTTCCAGACAAGGCCCTGCATGAACCGCTTGTTGCCCGGTCCAGGGACGAGGGTATGCTTCAAGGGCAGGTCGCGTTGCACGCGACCCTTCGGCCAGTTGTGCTTTTCAGTGGCGGGAACTTGTTCATAGAACCTGGGGTAGAAGTCCTTGAAGGTAATTTCCAAGGCACCTTGCACCTTGCTGCAATTCTCATCAATGAAAATCTCAATCGGGGTGCGGTTGTCTTCTTCGACTTGCTTCTTGCTGCTGGTGGCGACCACGGGAATCCGCAGACGGTCCATCATGGGCGGCAGTTCCAGGTGCATCAGTGTGTAGAGGAAATGCGGAGCCTCTTTTATCAGGGCCTCCTCCATGACCGGCTTGGCAATCACTTGCTCTTCCAGGAGATCAGGAACACGAATCACGGTGATTCGCGTGTCACCCTTGAAGACCGGGCAGTGCGACTGATGGTTGGCGGTCTGAACCCAGTGCGTCGAATTGGGTTGATCGTAAGCGTCGTGACGCATCTTACGGATGCAAATGGTCCGGCCTGTCACCCAGTCCTTGATCTTAGCGAGGGCACCGGGGAACTTGCTGATGTCCTTTTCTTCGACCGCACAGATGATGGCTCCGGCCAACTCGCCGTTGAATTCCGTGTTGCCCAGGGCCTTGTCGGCTTTGACGACTCCCTTCGTGACCAACAGTTGCAGACTCTCGAAGAAGATCGACTTGCCGCAGTTCTCCGTTCCGAAGAGGAACAGGTAGGGCGTCGGCTCGAAGGGGCAACGGAAGGCACAGGCCGACCAGGCACGCAAGTAGTCCGCGCCCGTGCGTATGCCCGCGCGTTGCGCCCAGGCAAGGTCTTTGAGGGCGGGCGTCAACTCCGTGCCGATGTGGTTGTAGATCATGTCCCAGTGCGGGTGGTATGGGGCTTCATCATCGCTCAACTCAGCCGGCTTGAATGCGAACTGCGCGGCGTCGATGTTCCACTGGCGGTTGCCGGGGTATTCCTCACGGAAAGGCAGATTGACCAGACGCCATCCTTGAATGACGGCGTTGCCCATGATCTCCTCGGCTTCGGTCTTTGGGTTGCCGAGGCTTTGCAGGATCATCTTGACGTTGGTAGCGGGCTGTCGGACCCATTCGCCGCCTTTGCGGGAGACCCAGCCTGAATGTTCACGGCTGGCGGATTCAAGGCAGCGGATGACGTTATCGTACTTGCCGGCGTTGTCTTCGCCGTCGTCGTTCTGGTCCAGCTTCACGTCAAAGATGCGGACCCATTTGCCCTTCTTCTCCGACCAGCCCGGCGCATCGAGAGGGGCCTGGCCCTTCTTCTGCTCAATGTGAACGATGAGTCGGCCGTCTTTGTGGCTCTTGAGCGTGACCTTGCGGTCGCCAAGTTCAGCGGGCTTCATGTCGATCTTCTGACCGATTGATTCCGCTGCCTTGATGGCGTCTTCGGCTTTGGCGAAAACGAAGCCGCCGCTTTCTTCTTCAATGCCGTTTTGCAACTTGCACGCGGAAGCCAGCGTCGGATAGCGATTGAAATAGCAGGTGGTCCAGCCGTCGTCACTCTGGGTCCAGGTGTCGGCCTCGTTGATGCCCGGTGAGAACCGAAAGACGCGCCAACCACCGTTGGACAGAGGGAAGAGGAAGCAATTCGGCGTGCCCTTGTCACGGCCTTCGGAGATCGTCTTGAAGATACCGATGAGGCCGAGTTCCCTGCGGTGTTCTTTCATTAACTCTTGCAGCGCATGGGTATGTGTCTGCAACAGGTGGTGGTCAGCGACCCACAATGTCGTGTACCCGCTTCGCATCAAGGCTTCGATCTGCGCCTTGTGGCTGTCGTCCAAGGGAATCATCTTCCGGCTGGAAGCTAACGTCTCGAACGGGTCTTCGTCTTCCTGGGTGATCTGGTTGACGCGAACTTTACTGCGGCGTCCTTTGACCACTTCGATGTGGTCCTTCCAGTTCTCGGGCAAGTCCTTGACGGAGAGAGTCTTTTCGGCTGGCTTGATGATCTGCAAACCGCCGTTCGCGGCCGTCATCTTACGGTGCCATATCCACATGACGTGGCCGCAGGCGTCGATCTGAGAAGCGAAGTCGAAGTTCACTTCGGCCGACATCATGCCCAGGATGCAGCGGGCGAGAGCGGCGTGCTCGGTGTGGTTCTCGGTGGGAACGCCCTCGGCATCCAGATAGACGTACAGGTGGATGCCGCCACCGCCGGTACTGCGGCGGACTTCGACATACGGCAGCGCACAGGCGGCTTCACGGACCTTTGCCAACTGTTCGTCATCAATACCGACGCCCTTGGCGTGTCCAGTGATTGAATCGAAGTCGTAGGCAAAATGCCGCGAGCGACAGGCTTCCCAATCCCAGCCCGTCATGCCGATGCCCTCGGCGTGGACATCGAGCGGGAAAGACAAGGAATAGTCGTTGAACGATGGGTCCGTGGCGGCATTTTTCGGGATACGAATGTTGAACCATTCGTTGATCCCGTCCGACCACGTTGAGCGCTTGCCGTCAACAGGTTCCCCGTTGCCGGCCGCCACGTTCACCTGTGTCTCCATGTTCCTTCCCCAGCGGGCAACCAGATCGGCATTCGCAGGGGTCTTTCGTGCTTCGAGAAATGCACGCAGGGCTTCGGTGACTTTTGGCATGAGTGGGCATCTCGATAGAGCGTGTAAACAGTCTGAGGGCGCATTCCTCGCGTCAGAAATCGTTTCCTAGACCTAACCGGAAAAACGCCGATTTGTTTGGATTTTCCAAACAGATTGCCAATTTTCCGGTTAGGTCTAGGTGACAACTGACCGCGTAGCAGCCATGCAAGACGAAACCCGCGACATCCCGCTTGACCAGATCGTGGAACCCTGGGTGGTTCTGCGTGTCGTCAATCGCACATCCGTGGAATACATGGAACTGCGTGACTCCTTGGCCGACCACGGCTTCTTCAATTCAATCTGTGTCCGACCGTGCAAGCGGAAGGAAGGAAAGACGGAAGTCGTTGATGGTCTCTACCGCTTCGCAGCGGCCACGGAGTTGCAGCTTCCGACAGCACCTTGCATCGTGAAGCACAACCTTACGGATGAGGACGTGTTGGCAATACAGATTCAAGCCAATGCGTTGCGGCCCGAGACAACGCCCGTGGAGTATGCACGCCAGCTACGAAAGATCATGGAGTCAAAGCCTGACACCATGACACTCTCGGAATTGAGCGTGCGCATCCACAAGAATCCCGAGTGGATCAGCAACCAACTGTCGCTGCTCACACTCATCCAGGTCGTGCAGAAAGCGCTAGAGCGAGGGGAAATCCCTCTTGCCACCGCCTATGCGATGGCACGTTTGCCGAAAACGCAGCAGCGTCTTTACCTGGACATGGCGAAGACGATGGCAACGAAAGAATTTCTTCCCATCGTTCAAGCCCACGTAAAGAAGTACCGCGAGAACGTGAAACTCGGACGCTATACGGATTACGAATCCGAGTTCGAGCCTGTGCCTTATCTTCGCCGCATGACCGACGTGTTGCGCGAATACGAGGGGCATCATCTTGGCGGACTCACACTGACGGCTGCGAATTGTACGACGCCGCTGGATGCGTGGTATCTGGCGTTGCAATGGGCCTTGCATCTCGATGCCGCGAGTGTCGCTGAACAGCGCGAGCGGGTCTTGCAGAGGCAGAAGACAGCAATGTTGGAACAGATTGAAGATGAGGAGGGCGAGCCATGACGTGAAACCCGGCGAAGGATCGCCCAACGATGCACTGAAAAACGAGCGAATTGCACCCTGAACCCTGAATTCTGAACCCTGAAACTTTGAGGAAACAACATGTCCGACAACACTTTGGTCCCCGTCAGTCTCGAACAACTTCCTTCGACACAGATCGGCAGCGATGACATCTACAACGAACTTGCGAAAGGTGGCGACTTCCTCGGCCGCTTGCAGCTTTACACGAAGGGCAAGGCCGTCAACAAGGGGCTGATCCCGCCAGGCCACTACGGCATTCCCGAGGGCGAAGAAGAGATCATCGACCTGGGCGTCAGCATCGACCTGATTCCGTTGGCTCGCCGGCCGAAGGCCATCGACATGACGGACACCGAAGCGCTGGTCATCTCCTACGACGAAAAATCGGAAGAGTTCAAGCGCATCCAAGACAAGAGCGCCGAAGCCGAATCCCACTGCCAATATGGCCCGTCGTTCCTCGTCTACGAGCGAACCACCAGCCGTTTCTTGGAGTTCTTCTGCGGCAACAAGTCCAGCCGTATCGAAGCCAAGAAAATCTACCCGTTCCTTGCCATCTCGCAGGCCGACATCGACGCCCGCGCCGCCGCTGGCAACGATGTGTCCGACCTGACGCCGCACGGCCCGCTTCCCGTCACGCTCAAGGTGAAACTCACCGAGAACAAGAAGGGATCGTGGCACGTTCCGGTTACGACGAAGTGCAGCACGCCGTTCACGAAGGTTCCGGCGCTTGAAAAGATCGTCGTCGAGATGCAGAAGTTCTTGACTGTCAAGGACAACGGCGTCGAGCGCGTCGAAGAGCAGAAAGCGGCCCGCGCCCGATAGCTGCCTGTCAGGCTTGTGCGTTGTATGCGCACTTCGACAGGTCATTTGCTCCCTGCCGGACTTGCCGGCGCTCGCTTTGGCCCCGGCAGGGTTTGTTAGCAAACTGATTGGGCCTCTGTCATTCGACATGCCATCTCTCAGTCAGTCTTTACCGGCCACCCTATGACGGGCGCTCTGCGCCCGTCGCAGGGCTGGCGTCTTGCTCGCTGCCAGTGGCAGACGAGCCTGCAAAGGCTGCCGCCGAGTCAATCTGACGAATCGGCGGCCCTCACGGAACACAAGTATGAATCCTGATGCAGTCCTGATCCAAGTACCGTCGATTGACTTCCGCACGTTCATCGGCTTGACCCACAAGGTTTTGGGCCGCAGCCCGGCTGTGGCGGCTGATGCGTCACGGCGGGAATTGTCTGACGCTGAGAAGTTTCTAAGTTGCCTTGCGTCCATGCGGGATGCGAAGGCCGGGGTCGGGTTGCCTCCATATTTATTGTCTCACGTCTCGTTCAGCGCCTTCATCGGCGCGGACGAGCGGGACATGCTCGACATCCTGCAATGCTGTGCAGGGATGCCGTTTGTAACGGTTGAAACGCCTGTGCGGGGCGTGCAGATCACCGTTGTGACCGGGACGCTGGCCCAATGGAGGGACGCCGTGGCCTCCGGCTGTCGCCGGGAGACCGAGCCGCCGGTGCGGGCCTGCTTCAACAAGTTGTATGGCCTGTTCACCGCGAGTGGCCTGAACGTCTGGGGTGATTTCCAAACCCGACAAGCCCCGGACCAGACTTTCCTTCTTCTTGAAGACAAACGGGGAAAGTAGCTCCAAAAACGGTCGTAGGGCTTGATTTCATTGTAGCGGACTAGAACACGAGGACGCCTGATGGCTATTGAACACGTCAAGTTTACCGTCCGCACGTCCAGCGGCACCCTGATCCGTAAGCCTCTCGTTTTGGAGCGGAAGGGTGGTCGCATCTACTTCTGGGACGAGCAGATGAAGAAATCCCCGTGGGGGTTCAAGGATGAGATCAAGAGCATGGCAGGCTCGCATTTCCACGGCTACGACGACGAAGGCGAGTATGCCAAGAAGATGGTGTGGTCAGTAGACGACTGCCAACGCAACAACTTCCAGCTTAGCTTCCTCATGGGCGAGGACGTGTATGCGTGGTTCGACCGTCCCGTCACAAGACACGAGTACCGTCCGCTATATCGCAACGGCGTGTTGCAAGAGTACATGCCGCATCAAGCGGATTTGTCGGACGGCGGCTTGACGTATCACTACCAGATTTTCGGTGCCGAAATGGGCACTGGCAAGACGCTTGCTGCGCAGATGGTGATGGAGAAGGCCGGCAAGCCACTGTGGTGGTGGGTCGGGCCAAAGACCAGTTTGCCCAACATCAAACGCGAATTGAAGATGTGGGGTTTCCCGTTCCACGAGATACAAGTCGAGTTTATGACCTACGAAGCGCTCGTCCGTGTGATGGATGAGTGGGACGGTTCACAACCCTTGCCGTTCGGGGTCATCTTCGACGAATCCAGCCGTTGCAAGAATTGCACGTCACAACGCTCACGGGCCGCCAACAAGCTGGCAGATTTGATCCGCGCGGCTTACGGGCTGCAAAACGGTTATGTGATCGAGATGAGCGGCACCCCGTCGCCGAAGAGTCCAGTGGATTGGTGGAGTCAATGCGAAATTGCGTGGCCAGGCTTCCTCAAGGAAGGCAGTCCGAAGGCGATGGAAGAACGGCTTGCGTTCATGGTGGAACAGCAATACGACGCCGGCCCTTTCAAGAAGCGCATCAGTTGGCGTGACGACGAATCCAAATGCGAAGTGTGCGGTGAGTTGCGCGATGAGGGGCCGCATTCGTTAGCGGATTGCGACGACCCAGACGACTACCATCCATTCAAGGCCAGCAATAACGAAGTGTCCTACCTCTACGAGAGGTTGAAGGGCCTCGTCATCATCAAACACAAGAAAGATTGCTTGAAGCTGCCCGACAAACGGTATCGTCGCATCGTTTGCAAGCCGACACCAAGCGTCATGCGTGTCGCCCAGGCCATTGCAAATGCGGCCCCGAATGCGGTGACAGGCATGACCTTACTGCGGGAGTTGAGCGACGGTTTCCAGTACCGCGAGATTGAAGATGGCGTGTCACGATGCACGCACTGCAAGGACGGCACGGTGGAAGAGTGGTCGGACCCGGATAACCCGGACAAGACCTATTCAGCCATCGACATGCTCGATCCTGCTCTCGTGGAGCGTCTGGTCAAGCAAGTTGTTCCCTGCCCCGTGTGTGGCGGCTCCCAGGAAGTCGCCAAGATCGTCCGCGTGGCCCGAGAGGTTCCTTGTCCGAAGGAAGCGGCGCTCAAGATGCTGCTCGAAGAGAACGAGGAGACGGGTCGGCTAGTTGTGTTCGCCGGGTTCACCGGCTCCGTGGATCGCGTCGTCAAGCTGTGTCTCCGCGAGAAGTGGGACGTGGTGCGATGCGACCAGGGCAATTTCCAGGTCTTCGCCGCCACAAGCGACAGCCACGAAGGACAGCTTGTGACAAGCGAGGAACCGTTGGACTACTGGGCCAACCTCAACGACCACTCCAAGGTCGCTTTCGTAGCGAACCCAGAGTCGGGCGGTATGTCGCTGACTCTCGTGGAAGCCCGCATGGCGGTCTACTGGTCCAATTCCTGGAAGCCCGAGTACCGCGTGCAGTCCGAGGATCGCATCCATCGAAAGGGCATGGACCTGAATCTCGGTTGCACGATTGTTGACCTTATCCACTTGCCCAATGACGAACGTGTTCTGAACGTCCTGCGCGACAACCGCCGCATCGAACTGTTGACGATGGGCGAAGTCATGGCGGACGTGAACTGGAACGACGTGAGTGACGACGGCGAAATGCTGATCGAGGAGGCTGCGTAAGTGAACTTTCGAGTTGTCTTATACGCTGGCACCTGGAAACGACGGCCGCCCACCGAGGCCGTATTGCGACAGTGCCTACGCTGGTTCTTCGGCACTGAACTGGGAAAGGTCAGGTTCGTGGAGTCCGACGAGGACATTGCGGTGGAGGCCAACTTTTCGGCCTTCCTTGAGGATGAAACGCATGGCGACATTGTGTGCGACGAACTGTGTGTGGATTTGCTGCGACGGATGGAGCCGGAGTTTGAGACGATGGTGGAAGTCGAAGTGCTCGACAACGACTGGTGTGTCTGCGGCGAGTGAACCGCATGTAACAAGAAACGTGAAACAACCTTTGGAGTCCGCATCCATGAAGTACCTTTTGCCCGTGTTGGTTGCCTTGTCACTTCTCTGCGTGCCGGCGTTCGCCGACACGATTCCCGAACAGTTGCAGCAGGTGAGCGTCACCATCAAAGCCGGCAACGCTCAAGGCTCGGGAAACATTGTCACTCGCAAGATTGGAGATGATACCGTCTCGTTCATCTGGACGGCGGCCCACGTTGTTGCGGACCTGCGGACAACGCGCACCATCATCACTTCTGCTGGTTCCACGAAAACACTGGTCGCATACAAGGACGCCGAGATCGTCCAGGAGCGTCAGCAAGACGGCCGCCGGGTTGGTGAAGTGAAGTATGACTGCAAGATCGTCAAAGTCAGTGACGCCGACTACGGCGAAGATTTGTGCCTGATGATGGTTCGCTGCAAGAATGCCTACCCGCTCAGGACAAGCACGAAGTTCCACCTGGAAGCCGACTACATTCCGCCTATCGGCGTCGAATTGGCTCATTGCGGCAGCTTGCTCGGTCAGTTCGGAGCTAACAGCTATACCACGGGCGTTTTGAGCCAGACGGGTCGAACGCTCCCGATGAAGGGCGCAAACGTCAAGGTTTTCGATCAGGTTACGTCGGTCGCTTTCCCCGGTTCATCGGGCGGCGGCATGTACTTGAAGACCAACGGCGTCTACATCGGCATGTTGACGCAAGGCGTCCAGCGCCTCCAAGGCTTCAACTTCATCGTCCCGATCCGGCGCATCCATAAGTTCGCTAAGGACTCGAAGATCGAATGGGCATTGGACCCCGAAGCAACCATGCCGACGCTCGAAGAAGTCGAGAAGATTCCCGTCGAAGACGCTGCCGTCATCGGTGCTGGCCTCGGCGGCGAGAACATGGAGCCATGTAAGACGAAGACTGCAAAGGGCTTCGACTTCACCGGCGTCCGCAACTGGATGGACCTGTTCGGCATCAAGTTCTAAGTCCGGTCTGTTGATTCATCGTGTCCGACGGCCCACGGGGCAGGGGTCATCCGGCTTCTTCTCTTCATTCAACAATCAACCGGCGAGGGCGGTACGGAGTAAAGATGAGATTGTCAAAACAGAAAGTGGCGAAGATCAAGGAAGCCATCGCCGAAGGCAAACTGACGCAACCTGCGATAGGCAAGAAGTTTAAGGTCAGTCGCTCCGTTGTATCGGATATTGCGACGGAACGAATCCATAAGGATGTGCCGTGGCCGGAAGGGACCGAACCGAAGCCCAAGCGGGCCGGTGGTCAACATAAGCCAATCGAGGACTATGACCCGACCAACGACCGTATCTTCCAGTTGGAAGCGGAGATCGTCCACTTGACGGAAGAACGTAACCGCGAACGGCAGAAGGTCAAAGCGAGCGCGAAGATCGCGGGCCTGTTTCGTGCCGTCACGGCGGAAATGGAGCAACGCATCAAGCCGTTTGCGGCTCTGCCGCCGGCTGTCGAGTTCCGACGCAAGGCGCAGATCGTTGAGCATTGCGTCATGCACCTGTCGGACGGCCACCACGATCAAGTCATTCGGCCGGAGGAAGTCGGTGGTCTGGAAGAGTACAACTTCCCCGTTTCGTGTTGCCGTGCTGAGCGGTACGTCAACACGGTTGTCGAATGGACGCAAGACACCCTGGCCCCGAAGTTCTACTTCCCGGTGCTGTGGGTCTTGGCTTACGGTGACTTCACGAGTGGAGAAATCCATAAAGCGTGCGAGCGGTCGTACTACCGCAACCAGTTCAAAAATTGCCTTGCTATCGGCCAACTGCACGCCCTGATGTACCGCGACTTGGCGGCTCACTTCGAGCAAGTCAATGTCTTGTATCTCGCAGGCAATCACGGCCGTCGCTCCCCGAAGAAAGACTACCTCGGAGCCAACGACAACTGGGACTACCTCGTTGGCGAGATTGCACGGCTGCATTGCCGTGAGATCGAGAACGTCAACTTCACGATCCCCGATGCGTGGTCTGCGAATGTCAATATCAATGGTGTTGGCTTCAACATCAGCCACGGCGACGACGTGAAAAGCAACCTGGGCATCCCGTGGTACGGGATGGTTCGCCGGCAAAAGGGCCTCATCGCCCTGGGTGCGGCGGCTGGTGCCCAGCGCTGCCGGTACTTCTGCGTCGGCCACCACCACGCCGCAAGTACCTTGTCCGACGTGGACGGCGAACTGCTGGTCAACGGCAGTTGGGTCGGAACTGATCCATTCGCCTTCAACGCTTTGTCGGGCTACCGGGAACCCGTGCAGTGGTTGCACGGCGTCAACCCGAAACACGGCATCACTTGGCGGATGAACGTCAAGATGCGCAGCGACGACGAGAAGGACGGCCCACAACGCTACCTGATCGACGGCGGCCGTGACATTGGACCATTGCGGACGTAAAGCGCGGTCAATCACTTCTTCGACCTTGCGAGGAATACCCATGAAAAGTCGGTACGGACTGATGGGCGTGAGCGACAACGGAACCTTGTGGACCACGAGCGGACGCAGACTGTGCCGCCTGCCCTTGCGGCTCGCCGGCCTCGTGCAGCGTGTGCAGCATTGGTTTGCCTGCCGCTAGACCTGCGAGGAGCCTATGACGACTTGCACGATTGAACATTGGCGTGACGGAGATCGCATCGAAGTATGGCCCGTCACGCGGGACATGATACAGAAAGACGATGGCATGGCCCGCATCGTCTTCCCCGCCGGGCAGATTACGCTGGCGAGTTTTGACGAGTTGCATTTCTGCATCTCGGACGGGCTGGACGTTCTCAGCGAGGTACAACGACGTTGAAACATCGAGCACTTTTCATAGGTGGTCCCCTCGACGGGCAAGAGCGCGTCTTGCAGGTGCCGGCGTCCGAGATCAAGGTCTCGACCCGTCTCACAACAACGCTTTATCGCCGCCTCTTTGCTTTCAATGAGCCACATGAGTTCGTCTACTCGGTGTGGGATGTCGCTGAAACCTTGAATTATCTATGGACCCACTACGCGAGACGGAAACATGCCCCGCACGTTGCCTGAATACTACGACTTCGTACAAGCCCTCGCCCATTCGGAACCGTGGACGCCGGACGTTATCGACATCCGGCTCGTTCACCGGCGAAGCGGCTTCAAGAACGCGGTCTGCAAAGAGATTGTGTTCGAGGAAATCACTGACGGCGCGTACTACGGCCCGAGTTTTCGTCTCTTCGAGCAGGAGGCTCAGGAGTTGATGGACGCACTGTGGAACTGCGGGGTACGGCCGACGCTGGGCAAGAGCAGCATTGGGCAAGTGGATGCCGTCGAGAAACATCTGGCCGACATGCGGGCGATTGCCTTCGCCACCTTGGAGATCAAACAACCATGAAGCGACTGCTTTGGTATCTAATGCAAGTGCTGCCGCTCGCCTATCGGTCGTATTACGCCGACCGGAACGGCATTCACTTTGTCGTGTGGCGGATGTGGTTCGGCCGCTGCTTTTCGGTCACGGATGTCATCCTTGACCCGTTCTCGAACCGCGATAACCCCAGTGTCGCACGGCTGATGGAATACCTCCTCGGCTGCGACAACTGCCCGAATCGTGAGACGTGCTCGGAGAGCAAGTTCGATTCGTTGGATGTGGAGGAAGGCCAGGAAGGTGCGAACGAGTAACTTGAAACCTGCAACCCTGTTCTGCGAGGAGAGTACCAATGGCTGACATGTTGTATCCGCAGCCCGAGGACCGTGGCGACGAGTGGGACGAAGAAGACGACGATCTCGACGAAGACGAGTACGACGACGAGTTTGAGGAAGACGATCTCGAAGACGACCTCGATGACGACGACTTCGACTGGGAAGACGACGATGAGGACTACGACGACGAGTACGACGAAGACGATGACGACTTCGAGGACGAGTTCGACGATGACTTCGAGGATGACGATGACGACTCCTCGGCGAACGCATAAAGGCTTAGCTGATCGCCCATGCGGCGAAACAGTCCCCTCACCGTGGTCCTAGACCGGGCGACGGTGAGAGCCGTTCTGCGAGATAGCTCAACGGTAGAGCAGCGCCCTGTTAAGGCGAGGGTTGGAGGTTCGAGTCCTCCTCTTGCAGCTTGCGGGATGGAGCAGTTGGTTAGCTTACGATGCTCATAACCTCGTGGTCGTGGGTTCGAGTCCCACTCCCGCCACTTCTGGAAGGGAGCCGGATATTGGTTAGCCGGGACGGTTTGCTAAACCGTTGCTTTTAACAGAGCGGCGGGTTCGATTCCCGCCCCTTCCGCTCGCCAGCGTAGCTCAGTTGGCAGAGCCGGAGATTTGTAATCCCCAGGTCGTGAGTTCGAGTCTCACTGCTGGCTTTTTGGAGAATTGCTATGAGAAACATCTATCAAATCAGCGACCTTCACATTGGCGATGGCGGCTCAAGGGACAACTTCGCGGTCAACGGCCATCGCAAGGACTTCAACGAGTTCCTTGACATGGTGGAGGACAACAGCGGTTTGCTCGTGGTTACGGGCGACTTATTCGAGTTGTGGCAGTCGAATATCAGCAAGGTGCTTACATCAAACGAAGCCTTGCTGGACCGGCTGCACGCGATGGGTGCCGTCTACATCCTCGGCAACCACGACTCCGACTTGAACTACTTCACGGGCAAGACGAAGTGGTTGAGTCACCCATTCTTTCAGAATATGCGTCAGGAGTTGGCGCTGAACATCAACGGGCAAATCTACTACTTCATCCACGGGCACCAGGCAGATCAGTATTGCTGTGGCGATACGCCGGGCTTTGGCCGCATCACGGCCATCTGGTCCGGGCTGGCCGAAGACAAGAACGGCAGCCCGATAGTTGACAAGTACCGAACCGTGGAAGATCGCACCGTCGGCCGGCTCGAACGCATTAGCAGCTTTTTCTCACGGCTGATGGGCAAGCCTGATCGCTTCACTGTCATCAATCGCGGTCTCGCGGCGTTCCTGCGAATGGGTGCCGACAAAGTGTTTTGTGGGCACACGCATTTCGCAGGCCATATCGGTGACTGGCACTACAACTCGGGCACTTGGGCCGAGACAACCAATAGCTTTGTGCTCATCAATCAATACGGCACGGTCGGCGTCTTCGACTGGGCGAATGGCCAGGCCACACCGAACGATAAGGTGTTACCCACATAATGGAACTGCTCCCTCAATACTCAGCCTACGCGATACCGACGGACAGCATCTATTATGACGCTGATTTCAACTGCCGGGCTGAATTCACGTTGCAATCTGTCAGGGACTTGGCAGATAGCATCACGGCCGAGGGGTTGCATTTTCCACTCGTCGTACAGCCTTGGACAGAGCAGCCCGGCTTCGAGTTTCGCTTGATTGCTGGGCATCGTCGTTTCCGTTCCATTATCACCTTCCTGAACTGGCCCACGATTCCTGCCACGATCCGCACGGGACTGACGGAGCATCAAGCAAGGCTCTTGAATGTCACTGAGAACCTTGAACGGAAAGACTTGAACATCTGGGAGGAGGCGCGGGCGCTCGAACGGCTCTATCCGAATGGCGTGTCCCTTCGGGACGCCGCTAAGGAATTGAAGAAGACGACGACTTGGGTATTCGTCCGGCAACATCTGCTGCGAATGCCGCCGGAAGTTCAACAGAAGGCCGCTGCTGGCCTCTTATCGCAGGCCAATCTATACGCCTTGGCTGGTGTCAGCCGGGAAAAGCAGGTCATGGCGGCAGAACAGATCGCCAATGCCCGCACATTGGGCAAAGGCAAACGGCTTCCCGGAGTGGAGAGTGCGTATAAACGGCGTAACTCGCGGGTCCGCAGTAAGGAAGAGATCAACCACATGATCGAACGGATGTTGACGGCCGGAATCGGCGGACTGCCCCCGCGAGTCGGGGCGTGGTGCGCCGGAAACATTTCGGACGAAGACCTATGGCGGGATGTGGAATCTACTCTAAAAACCACCTGCGCTGGTTGATTTCATTGTGGAGGAGTAGTCATGCACCAGGATTTTGACCAGCCGGGCAAAGAACCCGCTCCGACCGCGCTCGCATCACCACCATCGGCGAGCATCAACCTAAAGGCGCTCAAGCGGGATACGGTGTTGCTCTTGGAGGGCGAGTCGGACATCTACGAGTTGACTCTGCGTTACCCGGAGCACGGCATCGTTGAAATCACTTCCAACCTACCGGCCCTTCGCACGGGCACGGTGGGTCAGTTCATGTTTAGCGTGCGTTGGAGTAATCCGGGCGAACGACTCGACGTGATTCGGCAGGGGTGGGCGATGACGCTTCGCTTCAAGAATGGCGAGTATCAGACGCAGCCCATCATGGCGGCCAGTGCGCGCGGCATCCGTGAAGACGGAAGCCACTGGCACTACGACGTATTCTAACCTGCGAGGCTCCATGAATCCTCACCCTCCGAAATTGTTTTTGGATACCGAGACCTGCGGGCTGCATAGCATGATGGTGCTGTTGCAGTACGCGATTGAGGACGGCCCCATCGTCTTACATGAGATATGGCGGCGACCCATCCGCGAGACGCTTGCGCTGATCGAGAAGATTTGTCAGCACACGGTTGTCGGATTCAACCTCGCATTCGACTGGTTCCACATCTGCAAAATCTACACCATCTTTCGTCTGTGCGACCCGGACTGGATACCGCAAGAGCACATCGACGAAATTGCGATGTTGGAACCGCAGGCCCAGAACGGCCCGTGCGTCAAGCCGGTTGCCTCATTGGACCTGATGTTGCATAGTCGTAAAGGCCCATTCCAATCGCTCATGGCTCGGGACGACATCCGCATCAAGCGGGTGCCGACTGCGCTCGCGTACGCGCTCGCGGAAGAATTGGAAAACCGCGTCCATCTGGACGACATCTATTTTGCCAAGTCGGCTGATCCCGACGCTCCTCGTTGGCAAGTCTTCGACCGCAAAGATAAGTGGGGCGACATCGACGCTGACTTCAAGGATGTTGTGCTTCGCTTCAATCCGGCTGGCGGTCTCAAGTTCTTAGCCGAACACGCTCTCGGCTACAAGCCCAAATTTCACTTCAAGGACGTAGAGCCGCCAACTTCTTGGCGGCCCTACGAGCTAGGCTATGCGCCCACGGCGCTCGCTGTGTCGAGTCCCGAGAAGAAGTGGGAAGTCTGGGGCATCAAGAAGGGCAAGGTCGCCAAGGTCTATCAGGAAGAGAAGATCGGCGACGTGCAAGCTGACATGGAAGACGAGCACGATGAAGATGACCGTACCGAAGAGACAAAGCGTGACCCCAGCTACAAGCTGCTGGGCATCGCGTGGCCCGGCGTGATTGGGAAGCATATTGCACATTGGGCCACGCGCGCAGACGCCCGCGAGTACGCGAACGATGATATTGTCTACACCCGCGCTCTCGATAAGCACTTCAACAGTCCTGAACCAAACGATGACGATTCAGTCCTCGCCTGCATGGTTCCCGCCGTGCGTTGGCACGGATTCGAGATCAACAAGCCTGGCGTCGAAACCCTGATGCAGAAGGCGCGGGATGTGGTCACGAACAGCCCGGTCAACATCAACAAGCCGACCGAAGTGCGAACCTATGTTTGTGCGGCGATGGATGATGTGGAAGCCGTCGTCCTGGAAGAATCCACGAAGAAGAGCAACCTGGAAGCGATTCTGGATTGGGAAATCGCCGCTGAGGAACCATGTACGAAGTGTCACGGGAGTGATCCGACATGCGCACGCTGCGGCGGCACTGGCGTCTTGAAGGTTGGCAAGCATCCTGCCGCGCTCCGCGCCAGGGAAATCCTCAACGTCAAGTTCGCCGCGAAAGAAATCGAGTTGTACTCGAAATTGCTGATCGCTGGCAAGTTCCATGCCTCGTTTATCGTTATTGGTGCATTGTCGTCGCGCATGTCCGGGGCAGACGGCTTGAACCCGCAAGGCATCAAGCATACGAAGGAAGTGCGCTGCATGTTCCCGTTGGCATGGGAAGGCATGGTCCTATGCGGCGGCGACTTCGACTCATTCGAGGTTACGCTGGCGGATGCTGTCTATAACGACCCGGCTCTTCGCCGCGAGTTATTGTCGAAAGTGCCCTGCCACAAGTGTGGCGGCACCGGCATGAAGCCTTGCAAGAAGTGCGCCAAGGCCCACAAGCGGCCAAACTGCCCCGACTGCTGCGACGGTCAACTGGGCGAGTGCGACGAATGCGAGGGAAGTGGTGAAACCCGCAAGAAGATTCACGCCCTTTTTGGGACAGCCTTGTCAGGACTGTCCTATAACGAAGTGCTGGCCTCGGCCGGTACGGACAATGACTGGTATGACAAGGGCAAGCGTGGCGTGTTCGCTCTGATTTACGGCGGTGACTGGAATACGCTGGTCGCCAAGCTAGGCGTCACGCCGGAACGTGCGAAGGCCGCCTACGAGAAGTTCTGCGCCGATTATCCGGGTGTGTTCAAGGCACGTCAGAAGACGTTCAATGCGTTCTGCTCAATGAGGCAACCGGCCGGCATTGGCTCGGCTGTCGTGTGGGAAGACCCAGTGGATTACGCCATTACCTTCCTCGGCTTCAAGCGGTACTTCACCCTCGAAAACAAAATCTGCAAGGCCCTTTTCGATCTGGCCCGCAACATTCCGAAGCATTGGAAACAATGCAAGGTCAAGGTTGTGCGGCGCGACCGTGTGCAGACGGCTGGCGGTGCCGTGGCGTCCGCGCTGTACGGGGCCGCTTTCCAGATGCAAGCCGCGAACATGCGTGCGGCGGCGAATCACGAAATCCAGTCGCCCGGTGCTCAGATTACCAAGCGTGTCCAACGGCGTATATGGGACTTGCAGCCCGCAGGTATCCACCCGTTGCAGATCGCCATTCTGAATGTCCACGACGAATTGATGACGGTGGCGGCACCGGACGTTGTAACGAGCATCACGCAGGTCGTGCGCGATACCGTCAACTCGTTCAGGCCGCAAGTGCCGTTGATCGGCATGACATGGTACGAAGCGATGGAGAACTGGGCTGAGAAGAAAGGCGGTGCTGCCCCGGTTCGCGTTCGCTCGAAGGACATGGAAGTCACCATCAAGAAGCTCATTGCGCCGGCACCGGCGATGGCGACGTAATGGGACGAATCAAACGGCCGAAGCACGGCCCGGAATGGTACATCCAACGAGATTTGATCGCCTTTCTCAAGGCTCGCGGATGGCGTGTGGAGCGCACGCACGGCAACTTGTATCAGACGGGGTTCCCTGACTTGTACGTGATGCACAAGAAATGGGGCACCCGTTGGATCGACTGCAAGCAACCGAAGAAATACTCGTTCACGAAGGCCCAACGAATCAAGTGGCCTTTGTGGGAAGAGATGGGAGTGCCCATCTGGATTCTCACGGCGGCAACCCAAGAAGAATACGACAAGCTGATAGGGCCGCCCAACTGGCGTCATTACTGGAAAGCGTCGTGGGGAAACATCCCGACGCTTGCAGACATTGACGCCATGCTCGACGAGCTAGACCGCGAATCAAACGCTGACTTGCTCGACGAATAGCTCGTCTCTTCATTCTGTCATCAATCCCCAACTGTCTGAGAGTCTGCGCCCATGCTTTTGCAACAACGATCCGAACCGTGGCTGTGTATGCCTCTGGCCTTCGCGGCGGTGATGGACATGCCGGTCGAAGAGTTGATGGCTGAGATCGGCCACGACGGCGGCAAAATCCTATTCCGCAATCTGACGGAACCAGCCTGCCGTCAAGGGTTCCACATTCAAGAGTTGGTCCATGTTGCACTGCAACATGGGTTGGCGATGACGCCCGTGGAACTATTCCCCGTGCTGGCGTCCGCCGACCTTCGGCAGACACACACGATCATCTACCCCGACAACAACTGGCAACGGTTCGCCAACCTGCTGGCGACCACGAAGGGTGTCATCGACGGCACCGGCTTGCGCCTCCGGCACATGGTCGCTTATGACCACGGCCGCATCTACGACCCGAAGGGCTTCGAGTACGGCTACTCCCGCATCGCCTGCGAAGCCCACGGGTTCCACTCCCAATGTGCGTGGCGTCTCGATCCTCTTGGAGTCCACGAATGAATCAGTACAGCAATGCAGCACTGATCGCGGACATGCGAGAGTATCCGTCCGCTACCAGTGAAGAAAACGACCGTCTCTTTGACGAGATTGCGGCCGGCAACGACGTGGCGCGTGACCGCATGGTCACGGGCAACATGTACCTCGTCGTGGGCAAGGTGGACGGTTTCATCCGGCGACATCCAACCGCTGCCCACTTGCGCGATGATCTGACGAGCGCGGGCTTTACCGGCCTGCTCTTGGCGGTGACGGCCATCTCAGGCGGTGAAGTTAAGAAAGACAACGTGACGGGCTACCTCGCTGTTTGCATCGGCCGCGAGTTGGAAGAGTTGATGGACACCGAGAACACCATCTACATCGGTGAATATCGACGGCGGTATGCCAAGAAGCAAGGTCGCATGTTGGATATTCCTATCGTCCAGGCGTTGCACACTGACGCTGACAGTGAGCCGGAGAACGAAGACGACGATGGCGTGCTTCGCCACACGGATTCTGATGACCAGGGTATTGATCCAACGTCAATGACTGATCTACGTGACCTACTCGACTCTTGCTGCCTAACGGACGCAGAGCGCGAGTTCATTCGTTTGCGAGAAGAGAGTTACAACTACCGCGAAATTGCTGAACACCTTGGAGTGACCCTGTGGGCTGTGACCCAAATGAAGACTGATCTCTACGAGCGATTTCTGCGGAAATCAGGAATGGCTCCATGACCACTATCAAAGAAATCTACCTGGACATGGACGACGTGCTCAACACGTTGGGTCCATTTGCGTTGCATACGGTCGGCTGCGACTTCCCGCCTGACGACTACACGAACTACCCGACCGAGTATGGCTACAACGTCCATGACATCGCCAACGACATGTTGGGCGAGAAGCTGTATACGTGCGCGACATTCTGGGCGTCGATCCCTCGGCGGCTCTGGGTCAAAGTCCCGGAGACACCCTACATGCCCTGGCTGCTTGAGACGTGCGCGAATCTCGTTGGTTCCAACGAGGTAATGATCGCCACGTCACCGACGAAAGACCCCGATTGTCTTGCTGGCAAAGTGGAATGGATTCTCGACCACTGCCCGGCGTGGCTGCAACGTCAATACTCTATCACGCCTCGCAAGTTCAAGTACGCCCGCCCTGGCGCTCTTCTCATCGACGATCACCCCGACAACGTATGGCGTTGGCGTGAGCGTGGCGGTCCCGCGATTCTTGTTCCCCGTCCGTGGAACAAGTTGTGGCCGGCGGACCCGCAAAAACACATCCGAAAAGAGTTGGAACGTCTACTCCAAAAAACTGGACGGGCGTTGATTTCATTGTAGCAGAAAAGCGAATCAACGTAGCTCCCAGGGCTTTGCATCCTGCACAACCGTCATAACGATCATGGCAAAGGCAACTCCGAAGCGCGAATTCCTTCAACTGGCTGACAAATATGTCATTGGCAAGTTCGATGTGGCCGGTTGGTTCATTTCCGAAAAATTGGACGGCACCCGTTGTTTCTGGGACGGCGGTGTCAGCCGTGGCGTGAGGACGGAGGACGTGCCTTGGGCGTCGATTATCGACCCCAAGACCGGAAAGAAGAAAGCCAAGATCAAGCCCTACGCCACCGGCCTCTGGTCACGCTATGGCAACCCGATCATCGCCCCGGACGAGTTCCTGAATCTCTTGCCGTGCTGTCCGCTCGACGGCGAGTTGTGGGCCGGGCGTGGTAACTTCCAACTTTGCCGGTCGATCTGCGGCGGTGATACGCCAGACCCGCGATTCATGTCGAACATCGTGTACGCGGTCTATAGCTGTCCGCCGCTGGCCTCGATCTTTGCCACGGGCGAGATCAAGAACGCGAACATGGTGCAAGCGGTGGACTACATCGTTTGCGACCGCTGGATTCAACAGCGGCTTGACGCCACACCTGATCGGAAAGCTAGCCTTCCGGTTCCGCGTGCGTGCCTGGGCGACGACTACAAGTACCTATCGCCGGGAGTCCCGTTTGCTGATGAAGTCACCTTTCTCGCCAAGATGCTCGACAACGGCCCCGAGTCAAAGTGTTACTTGCATCAACAGACAAAGCTGATTGACATACCGGAAGAGGCAGCTTCGCAGGTCGAAGCCCACCTGCAACGAGCGCTCGACCAGGGCGGCGAAGGCGTCGTCATCCGCAATCCGATGGCACCGTGGGTCGCCAGGCGTCACCGAGGCTTGCTCAAGTACAAGCCATTTGAGGATGCAGAGGCTCGCATTATCGGCTTCACGTCCGGCCGCGAGACCGACAAGGGCAGCAAGCATCTGGGCAAGATCGGCGCACTTATCACCGAGTACGACGGCAAGCGTCTCGAATTGTCCGGCATGAAGGACTTCGAGCGCGAGTTCCTGACCGATGACATGCGGAGTTATGCCGCTGGAAATCCCGGCATTGACATGCCAACGAATTTTCAGGGCAAGTGTTTCAAGGTCGGCCAGATGGTCACGTTCAAGTACCGCGAGTTGACCGACGACGGCATCCCGAAAGAGGCGCGGTACTGGCGACGGAGGGGCGTGGAATAGATGAGATTCGGAAAGCCCATCCGCATCTGGATATGGCGTCGTCACTGCTTCGGCCTCCACAAGACCATTGGCCCGGAGTTGCCATGAAGCGACGTATCGAATGGTGCTTGTTGTTCGGCCACAAGTTCGAGGATCAATCCGGCTGGACCGCCAATGAGAAGTGGTACGGCCAGAACGGCAAGATGTACCACGGGGACAATCCCCAGTGCTGTTTATGCGGCACGCACAGACAGGGTGGTTCGACAAGAGCGTGGTATCTTGCATGGAGATGGCGGCAGGTGAAGTCCTTGCTCCACCGTGCGAAGCAACGAATCCTGCGGCCACTTATGCAGTGGCTTTGGAAGAAATGCGGTCGTGGCCCACACGAAGTAATCGCGTGGCACGATCCAAACAACTTTTGGCACCGAGTCTATCGGTTCATGTGGGAGAACGCATGGTATTGAAGTGCATCGTCTGTGGCCGTGACATGGTGGAAGTGGAGTACATCGACGACGATCCCACGCAATGCTGGTGGGAAGGCATTGTTGAGCGTGTCACGGCGGGTTACGGCTCCTGTCACGATACCGACTGTTTCCTCGTCTGCGTCTGTGATTCCTGCCTCACGGCGAAGAGAGCAGATGGCTCAATTAAGGTTCAGGCCAATCCCTATTAACATGTCCAGCACCATCCAGATACCGACCGTGGCCTAATCAGCCCGCCTTTCTGGCTCCCGAGCAACATCATGTTTGAGGGCGTGCAGGGAAGCATCCAAGCCAACCAATATCTACTGAAATGAACCACATCGAACTGCGAGTCGTCACTGTCACGAACAACCCAGAAGCGTACCCGGAACACGCTGCGGCTTCAATACGCCACCCGTGGCTGATCCCCTATATCGAGGACGAGGTTGAAACTTTTGTCGTCGATCCGCATGAGGAGGGAGGCTTCTGGGGTGCTGACGAGTTCTTTGCGTGCGTCAACGTAACTCATTTCACTGTGGACCCGAGAGAGTTGAAGTAGCCGTGAAACTGTGTCCCGAGTGCCAGACGGCGCTCATCGAACGCAAGGGCGAGTACGTTCGCCCCGGAATCAAGATTGAAAACGCTTCGTGGGCCTATTGTCCAAGCTGTGGCTATGAAGCGATTCCAAAGTCCCTCAAGAAAGCTATTCGGCGAGTTAGGCGATGATAAAACGAAATCCAAAACAAGATGGCTCCAACCTCTATGACTGCGTTCCGCAGGTCGGCCCTTGCCCCGTTGGCTGCAATCAGTGCTTCTACAACCGCCCCGGTGCGTTCTATGTGCCGATTGACCAACCCTCGATCCCGACACCCGAGGAAGTGGGCGACGGCATCGTCCGCATGAATAGCGGCAACGACTCCAACAACCAGCGGGAGTTGGTCATCGAGACGGCCGCTCGGTACAAGCACGCCTTTTTCAATACCAGCTTGCCGACCTTCGACTTCCCGCGCCCGGTCGTCTGGACAGCCAACCCGTGCGAAGAGCAGCCCGTGCGCATCCCGCCGGCGCTGGCGACTTCGACGCCGAAGAACCTCATGTTCGTCCGGCTCCGGGTTTCGAGTACGAATCTGCGGCACATCAAGCTGGCCGCCGATTGGTTTGCCATGAAGCACATCCCCGTGGTCCTCACGTTCATGGCCTACTACGAGGCGGAACCGCAGCCGCCGACCGATGTGCTCGCGGCCGTGGGCGGCCCGTGCTATGAGTGGCGAGTTCGTCACATCAATTCCTACCACTGTCCAACAGCGGCTTTCATCCGGTACGTCCTGGGCATGTTCGACGGCAATCGGCTCGTCTCCTACTGCGGCGCTTTCGACAACGAGGGCAACTGTACGCCGTACTGCCAGTTCTGCCGCAACTGCGAGACGTTTTACTACCAATCCATCAAGAGGATGCGGGGAGAATGAGGATCAATTTCTATGGCGGGCCAGGCGTGGGGAAATCCACCCTGGCCGCTTTGACTTTTGGCTGGCTGCGCCAGATCGGTCAATCCGCTGAATTGGTCCAAGAGTGGATCAAGGATTGGGCCTACCTGGGCAAGCAGATGAAGTCCTTCGATCAGGTATACACCTTTGCCAGCCAGCTTCACACCGAAGACGTTCTGCTACAGGCCGGTGTCGAGTTCATTGTGACCGACAGCCCGGTCTATTTGCAGTGCATGTACGCATTGCACGAGAAGATGAAAGCGGCGAATGAGTTGTGGAAGATCGCCGCCCGCTTCGAGGAAGCCTATCCGTCGATCAACTTCCTTGTGCTCCGCGACCGAACGGTCCCCTATGAACAAGAGGGCCGCTACCAATCGTTGACGGACGCCAAAGAGATCGACCGCTTCATCGCCCTTTGCTTGAAGGATTGGCATGTCCCGGTCAAGACCGTGGGCACGGGCGACATCGACGTGATTCGTAATCACATCGACCGTCTGTTGCGCGAGAGGAAAGCCTAATCTGCGAGGAACCCCACAATGGGAGGAATTGTAACACTCATCATCAGTCTGCTCGCCGGCGCGGTCGTCGTGACCATGACCTGCGAGGCACCCGTAGCCATCGTCTGCGTATGCGGAATCGTAGCCGTGGCGGCGCTTATTGCCAAGGCCAAGGGAGTCTTCTAATGGATCGCACCACCATCCCCGAAGACGCCACGACAATCTCCGTCTTCCGAGACGGCACCGCGTTCTGCGCCGTTTACACGGAGTCGTTCGAGGACATCCAGGAGTCGCCCTGCGGCTTTGGCGACACCAGAATCGAAGCCATCCAGAATCTTCTCGATTCTGATTAGCCGCAACTCTAATTCCGGTCCTACAGCTTGATTTCATTGTAGGGAAGGAACCGGAACTTGTTATCCCAACTCGTCAACTGTCTCAAACCCTGCGCCCATGAGTGAAATAACCGTCACCATCGAACGAATTGAAGGCATCGAGCCGCATCCCAATGCGGACAAGCTGGAAATCGCCAAGGTTGCCGGCACACAGACCATCATTCTCAAGGATCAGTTTAAGGTCGGAGACCTGGTGGTCTACTTCCCGCCGGACATCTTAATCCCTGGTGAAGTCTCCGAGAAGCTGGGTGTGCAAAAGTACCTCAAGACCGCGCTCTACAGCGGACTACGGGTGCCTTGTCGAGTGGCAGCCACACGGCTCCGTGGCGTCCCGAGCTATGGATTCGCTCAGCCGCTCAGCACCCTTGGCACAGTGAATCTGTCCAAGATTCATCCCGGCATGGACGTGACGGAACTGTTCCGTGGCTTGAAGTACGAGCCGCCGGTTCGCGTCGGCCGCAGCTACGGCGGCGGCACGGGCGAAGTCTGGGGTGGCTTGGCGTCCTCGCCGATCAAGTTCCACGAATACACGGACATTCAACACTACCGCAAGTATCGCTATCTGCTCCTGCCGGGGCAGATGGTGCGTGTCACGGAGAAGGTTCACGGAACCAACTCGCGGGTCGGCCTCTTGAAGGTGGACAATGAGTGGCAGTTTTACGCTGGCTCACATCACACCGCCCGCAAGAAGATCGACCCCGAGGGCCGCGAATCCGTCTACTGGCATCCCTTGGCTCTCGAAGGCGTGCTGCAACTGCTCACCGATCTGTGCGACGACGCGAACGGCGACCCGACGAATGACGTGATCTTCTTCGGCGAATTGTACGGCCCCGGCGTGCAGGACTTGGACTACGGGATTCCCGCAGGTGACATCGGCTGGCGGTTGTTCGACATCTCCGTCAACGGCCGGTATCTCAACTGGGGGCTGGTCCGGTTCTACTGCTCCCAGTACGGCGTCGAAACCGTCCCGCTTCTCTACGAAGGTCCGTTCGCTCCCGAACTGGTTGATGAGTTGACTTACGGCCCGACCAACGTGACGGCGACCGAGAACATCAAGTCACAGTTCAAGGGCCGCGAAGGAATCGTCATCACGCCACTTGAAGAGACGGCGTGTTGCATTGGGCGGCTGATTCTCAAGTCGGTCAGCGCGGACTATTTGGACCGGAAGGGAGCCGAAGACAATGGCGATGTTTAGGCACAGTCTTGCAACGCTGGTGAAAGGTCTTCTGCTTTCGCAGGTCACCGTCCTCACCATCCCGTACATCGTCGGCGTGTGGTACAGCATGACGAGCGACCGCTACTACGAACAGCAGTGGCTCAATCGCGCGATCGCCCACTGCAAGGCAATGCGGGCTGCGACCAACGACCCGGACCTGCAAGACATCTTGGACTACACCATCCGCCGCTACAACAAGATCGGTGGTTGGAACGTGGAGGTCATGCCGTGTTTCACGCCGCCTGATCTGTTGTTTCGTGATGTGCATGTCATCGGCATCAACTGTCCGAACTGCCCCGGTATCACACTCGATCCTGACGTGTTGCGAATGCCGCTCGAAGACGGCACCATCGTCCTGATCCACGAGGCCATGCACGACTATTGGCCCTACTGGGGTCACGGCCACATCAGCGACCGCGAGCGAAAGTTCTTTGAACTGTCGTACACGGTCATGTACCCACATCTCATGGAGAAGCCCAATGGCTCAAGGTGATTTCACAAAACAAGAAGCGCGGCAGACTCTCGAAGCCGTGGACGAGATGTTCAAGGCCCTCCCGAAGTCCAAGCAGATGAACTACCTCGGGCATCTCAACGACATCTGCCTCTTCCTCGGCGCGTGTATCAAGAACTGTCCCGACGAGGCAGAATAATGGCAAGTCCACTCAGCGTCAATCGCAACAACTACCGCGAGAATCCGAAGAGGAGCGACATCTACACGCCACCCGGCGTGGCGAGCTTCCTCTACGAGACGCTGCGTATGGCCTCGCCGCTCAAACGCCGTGGCGGCCCTTCGGCCGGCGGCGGCCGTTGCGTCCGCAACTTCGCCACGATCCTGGACCCGGCCATCGGCACAGGCCAGTTGACGCAACCGTGGTGGGACGCCGGCCACACAATTATCGGCTGTGACATCGTAAGCAAGCGGGCCGAGTGCCACAAGTATTATCACAGCCGCTACGAAGACCTGGAAAAGATCGAGTGGACGCCCGGCCTCGTGGTATGCAATGCACCTTTCAACGGAGCCGCTGGCCGCAAGCTGTACCCGGAAGTCTTCCTCGAACACACGTTCAAGTTGTTCGGCATCCACCAGCCCATCGTGCTGTTTACGCCGATGGGGATGCGGCTGAACCAACGCCGCAAGAGTTCCCGCTGGCGGTCGCTGCGCGACTGCGGGGCCGAGTTGACGAGCATCATTTCCTTACCGCTCGACATCTTCCCCGGCGTCGAGTTTCACTCGGAAATCCTGATGTTCAATCTGCGAGGCGTCAAGCCTCACTACTTCCTCCCGGAGAACGCATTGTGAACTACACCCGCGAGCAACTTCTACGGACGCTGGACGTGGCCGTTCTCCGGCCGAACGCAACCGTCTCCGAGATTATGACGACGGCCCGCGCCGCTGACCGTCTCGGCCTTGCGTCGGTTTGCGTGAATCCGATCAACGTGAAGATTGCGACCGGCATCTGCAAGCGTGTCTGTTCAGTTGTCGGCTTCCCGCACGGCAACACCTACCCCGTCGTGAAGGTGCAAGAAGCAGGCTACGCCGTCGTCGAAGGCGCACGCGAGATCGACTTTGTGCTCAACTACGGCCGTTTCCTCTCCGGCGACTTGGGCACCGTGGAGCAGGAGATCAAGTACCTGACGAAGCTGTGCAAGCCGCGCGGCATCGTTCTCAAAGCCATTCTCGAAACGTGCTACCTCACGCCGCCGCAGATCGACGAATTGTGCAAGCTGTGTGTGGCTGGCGGCGTGGACTTCGTGAAGACATCGACTGGTTTCGGCGACGGCGGCGCGACCGCCGGGGCCGTGGCCGTGATGCTCAATGCCGTGAAGGGCAGCAACGTCCAGGTCAAGGCCAGCGGCGGCATCTCGACTTACGAGGATGCCTGCAAGTTCCTTGATATGGGCTGCACCCGGCTGGGCGTCGGCTACACGAAATGGGAGGGCATTCTACCGCGATGATACTGCCAGACGCCTTCCTCATTCTCCAACGAGACATCGACTACCAAGGGAAGCCGATACGCGAGACCGAAGTGATTCATCCTTCGGGCTTCTACTGTTCGTGGCTCGCCCCGATCTACGACGACCCCCAGGAAACCGCACGCCAAGCCAGTTACTACGAAGAGGGCTTTTGGAACTGCGGCGTCTTCCTTCGTTTCCCCGAATTACTCGACCCAACGATCCCGACGGCCGTTTGGGTTCAATTCCGTGATCTCACCGAGAACGCTTTCCAGCGTTATCAGAAGCGAGGAGACCACTCAGAAGAGGCGACCAATGACATGATCGCGCAGTTCCGCGACATCCTGGACGCTCTGTTGACGCTGCCAGAAGGGACAAAGGTATGAAGCGCAAAATGAATCGCCTTGCAATGAATCGAGGCTATCTGTGTGGGGCGATGGACCGTGTGACTGACGGCGGCGTCGGTTGGCGTCAAGACCTGATCGACTCGTTGAAAGAGTTGAAAATCCTCTGGCTTGATCCGTGCCGCAAGCCCATCAACATCGGCGTGGAAGACTTGGAGAATCGTGCCCTCCGGCGTAAGGCCAAGGAAGCCGGCGACTTCGAGTTCATCCGGTCCCAGATGAAGCAAATTCGCCCCGTCGATCTGCGCATGGTGGACATCGCGGACTTCCTTGTCGTGAACCTGGACTTGGATGTTCATGCGACGGGCACTTACGAGGAGTTGTTCTGGGCAAATCGAATGAAGAAGCCCGTCATTGTCCGTGTGCATCAAGGCGTCGAACACACGCCGGATTGGCTCTTCGGAACTTTGCCCTTCGAGATGATTTTCTCGACGTGGGACGAAGTGAAGGCTTACTTGCAACACATCGCGCACGATCCGGTCATCGACCGGCTTAACCGCTGGTACTTCTTCCAGTTCACCGGCGAAAACGTCGTCGAACGCGACACCCCGAACAAGAAGAAGGTCACGCGGAAGAAATGAAACCCGATCCCAGCACTCGCAAACGCTCCCTCATCAAGGGCTTGTCCTTTGAGATCATCAGCAACGTCGCCGGCTTCGCCTTGGCTTACGCATGGTTTGGTGATTTCGGGAACTGCCTTTTGTTCACCGGCGTCTGTTTCGCCATGAAGCTGGTGATCTTTTACTACCACGAAAGATTCTGGCACCAGTTCACCTGGGGAAAGAAGAAGCATGACCCTACTACAACAGTGGCAAGAATGTGAATGTCAAGGCACGCTCCCGCCGGGAGTCATGCCGTCGTGGGACGAATGCAGCCCCGAGACCCAGGCACTCATCCTGGTTTACGCCCAATTAGCGAGTTGACCATGAACGAGACGGTTGAAGCGTTGGAACGGCTCAACAAAGCCTTTGCGAAAGCGAGGAAAGAGATGGTGGCATTCAACAAGGTGCTTCGCCAAGAGCGGCGTCATGCGTTGGTCCAACTCATCAAGACCGGCATCACCAACACCCTCATCGCTTTCTTCGCCGGAGCCGGCACGGCACTGATGATCGTCACCCTTCTGAAACTCTTTGGAGTCCTCTAATTCCGGCCGTGCATGTTGATTTCATTGTATGGGAGAACCCGTTGTCATAGCCGTCACCGCTGACGAGATCGCACAAGCGACCTTTGTTGCCAATATGCAACAGATCGTGCGCGAGGCGTCCGCGATGTTTAGCTTGAACCCGAAAGAGGCGTGCAAGATGGAACCGATCCGTCGTCCGAAACTGCCCCGCCGCAACGAGAAATGCCCGTGCGGAAGCGGCTTGAAGGCTAAGAACTGCTGCCTGCCCCAGATGAAGGCCCTGGCCTCCATACCACCTGACGTGCGGCGGCAGATCATCGTCAACCGCATCCTTCGGCGGCAGGCGACTCCGTTGCCCGCCGTGCCGGAGAACCTTGCGAAGCTGAACGGCGCAGGCGTCATCCAATTCGACGGCGGTTCCGTGACCGTTGACGGCATAACCGTCCCGCTGCAAAGCGGCGAGATCACGGTCAACGCCACGTTGCCCGAGTCGGAGCCGACACCCGAAACCGAATCCACCACTGAGACCATCGTATGAGAATCCCGAAAGCCCTTAGCTACTCTGCGCTCGCCCTCTGGGAAAAGAACCCGGACGACTTTTACACAAAGTACCTGTCACCGCATTCGCCCCCACGGGAGCCACAGACGCCGCCAATGTCCGTGGGATCGTCTTTCGACGCCTACGTGAAAGCCGACTTGCACGCCGCGCTCTTCGGAGCCGGCGCTAACCCGAAGTTCGCATTCCAAGCGATCTTCGAGGATCAAGTCGAGCCGCAGTGTCGTGACTTCGCATTGACAGCCGGCAAGGTCGTGTACGACGCCTACAAGGTCGCCGGGGCCTACGACGCCCTGCTGGCCGAGTTGCAGAAGTCCGTCGAGCCGCCACGTTTCGAGTTCAAGATCGACGGCACCATCGGCGGCGCGCCCTTTACGGGCAAGCCGGACTGCCGCTTCGTTCTCGATCTGGGCGAAGGCCGCATCCACTGCATCTATGACTGGAAAGTCCACGGCTACTGCGGCAAGTACAACACGTCGCCGAGCAAAGGCTACATGGTTTGCCTGGACGGTTTCACGGCCGCCAAGCCGAGCAAGAGCCACGGCAAGGAACACTCGGCATACCTTGCCTTCAACTTCCGTGGCATGACGATCAACTCCGGTTACATGGAGTTTTGCAGCAATGAATACGCGGATCAGCTTAGCCTCTACGGCTGGCTTCTCGGCGAGAAGGTAGGCGACGAAAACGTCGTCTGCGGCATTGAAGAGATGTGTGCCAAATACATGGGCGAAGGCGAAGCACCCACACTCCGCTACGCCCGCCATCGCGGCCGGGTGAAGAGCGACTATCAAGTCGCACTCGAAGTCCGCGTGAGGAAGTGCTGGGATGCCATCCAAAGTGGCGTCATCTTTCCTGGCTTGTCGCCGGAAGACAACAAGGCACGTTTCGAGGTTCTGGATCAAGCCTATGCCGCTTCGTTGTCGGACGGCACCGAACTTGGCGGCTGGTTCCAGGAAGTCACGAAAGCCCCGAGGTTCTGATGAAGCAGTACCGCTACATCGGCACTGACGACGAATTCCTGATCGGCATGACTGCCCTCGGGCAGTACAACGCTCCGGCCTGTGACCCGTCAAAGTTCGCCGTCCAAGTTGATGACCTGAACCATCCCTGGGCCTTCGGCTGGCATGAGACGCCGGCCGAAGGCTGGGAGTTGGAATCCGAGGAGGAATGGACCGATGCCGATTCCGCAGACAATCCTTGATCGCATCCAAAGTTCCGCAATCAGTCCTGACAAGGTAGCTGGTGCCCTCGTCAAGCTGGCGAAAGTCCTTGACGCCACCGATGGCGATGATGGAGCCGTGACCCTTGAGTTCGTCACGAAAGACGACGCCTTGAAGGCCGGCGACCTAGTGCCGATCGTTACCTTCGCTTTGCTCCGTGTGCCGTCTGACACGCCGGAGGGCGAAGTCATCGAAGTGATTTCGACGCCCGTGGAGGACGCATGAACTTGATCCTTTTCACCCTGGCCGTCATCGGCATGACCCACATCATCGTGGATAGCGAGATCATGGAGCCGGTCCATGATTGGGTCAGCAAACGCTGCACGTTCATCGGCAAGATCATGGACTGTTATCAATGCGCAGGGTTCTGGTGTGGCCTGTTCCTGTCACCCCTCCTCGATTGGAACCCACTCGTGTGGTTCGTTGGAGGATGCGCCGGCAGCTTCCTCGCCCAACTCGGTTGGCTCGTGCTCGACACTCTCGAAGTCATCGTCAAAGGGAGAAAGAAATGAACGTCTATAACTGCCCGAAATGCCAGCACCACAGCATGATGTGGGACGCTCGTTGTAGTTGCTTTCTCTGCACGCATCCGCAGTGCGGGGCGTCCATCAAGATCGAAGACGCCGCCGAAGCGCAAGCAATCACCCTGGGTCAGAAGAAGGTCTCCCAAACATCCCTGCGCCAACGCTGGTTGTTGATGCCCCATGAAGCCCGGTGAACTTGAATACAACGGCCGCAAGGTCAAACCCGACACATTCGACGCCAGAGGAAAAGACCTGCGAAGACTCATAGGTCGTTGCGGCGGCTGCGGCAGGCCGCTTCGCGGTCACGCCGCTTTACCGACCATCGACTCGTATGCGTCGGACCTTTACGACGACAAGACGCCGGTGGTGCAATGCCAAGCCTGCGACGAGGCGAGAGCGGAAGACATCTGATGAAAGACGAACACGAAGGTTGGATTTCAGCTTTCGCGTGCTGCCGGGTGTGCAACCACACTTGGGTCGCTGTTACGCCAACTGACGGAGAGAACACGAACCTTGAGTGCCCAAATTGCCACAGCATGGCGGGCGAACTGACGGAGTGAACATGTGGTTGGCGGTCCTTGCATTGATTTGTGGCTTCTTCATGGACGTGCTCTGGACGCTTTGTGTCGATGCCGTAACCGCCAAGAAGCCCGCCGTCGCTGCCCATTTTAGCGTGGCCCTCTACATCTGCACCTTCGTGTCCACGGTGCTGATCGTCGAGAAATGCTTTGTCGCCGTGGCGGCCTACATAGTCGGCGGCTGGATTGGGACTTACCTGACTGTGCGATGGAGGATGAAATGAACGTGATCGCCTTCCCCGAGCTGCGTCAAATTTATAACTACGACTGCGGCTGTAGCGCCCTATGCAGCATCCTCACATACCTTGGCTATGACGTGCGGGAAGATGCACTCATGGCTCTCGCAGGTACGACGCCGGCTGATGGAACGCCCAATTCCGGCATCTTGACGGTGCTTACGCAATACGCCGTCGAATACCGCCCCGTGAAGACAGTAGGTGACGTGCAACAGGCTCTCGCCAACCGGCACCCTGTTCTACTCGACCTGCAAGCCTGGGCCGATCAAGGCCCCGTGGACTACGCGACCGACACCGTGGACGGCCACTACGTTATCGCCATCGGTGCGTCTGTTCTTGGCCGGATGATCTGCGAAGACCCCAGCGCCTACACGCGAACCTGGATGACGTGGGACGAACTGGAAACACGTTGGCACGATATTGAGGGCAGTCAGCCTGTGCGCTTCGGGCTAGAAATCCTCAGCCGGGGCACCTACAGTCCGAACGACATGGAGCACATGGACTGACATGGCCGAACAGCACGGGAAACCGCGAAAGAAGCCCGTCCGGCGGACGATCTCGCAACGCTCAGAGTTGATTAACGATCTGCACGTCTGGGGCATCAACCCGGACACGCGGGAGATCGTGCTGATGAGCAACGCGGACAACGCCGAAGACGGCATTGACTGGACGTGCGCCAACACGTTCATCAAGAACATGCTGCTGCTGAACAGCATGAATCACCTGCCGATCCTGGTGCATCAATGCACGGGTGGCGGTGATTGGTCCTATGGCATGGCGATTTACGACGCCATCGCCACAAGTCCCTCGCCTGTCACGTTGCTGGCCCACGCGCTCGCAAGCAGCATGTCCAGCATCATCCCACAGGCCGCAAAGAAGCGGGTCATCATGCCCCGCGCTCACTTCATGGTCCACTTCGGTTCGGCCGGCTATGAAGGCGACAGCCGCAGCTTCGTGTCCGAAGCGCGCGAGGCTGACCACATCGACCAACAGATGCTCGAAATCTATACCAACCGCTGCATGAAAGGCAACTTCTTCCGGCGGAACAAGTATTCCAAGGACAAGACCCGCGAGTTCCTACGGAAGCGAATGAACGAGATACGCGAATGGTACATGACGCCCGTTGAAGCCGTTGACATGGGCTTCATGGACGGCGTGTACGGTGCAGCCGGCTTCCAAACCTTGGACGAAATCCGACAACGCCAGTGAGGCTCCGATGGCAAAGAAAGCGGCCACAATTCTGATCCTTCACGCCCACCACGGCGACCTGATGTACCTCGTGGATACCGAAGAGCGGCAACGAGCGGCCCTTCGGTTGTGCTTCAACTTCCTTGACGGGGAAGGCTGCTACGAAGGCGATGAGAAGCAACTGGACATCAACGCCGCCCGCACCGGCGACCCGAACGCAATCCTCCGCACGATGATGCGCCGGCGCACCGCCGAAGACGAATCGTGGGAAATCCTCGAAGTCCCAGACCCACTCGACGAATAAAGCTCACCCAACTGCTATGCGTATCATCTCCAAGTTCCGGGATTTCTACGACTCCATTCAACGGCAAGGGCAAGACCGATCCCTGATCTACCTGCGCGAGCCAAAGGAAGTGGAGTCGAACGACAGCCCATTTCCGTTCACGGACGTGCTCCGCACCTGGGGCACGGACATCGTTGAACGTGTGATGATCGTCGGTTTCTGCGGTCGGATTATGCCCGTGCTGCGAATCGGCTGCCCGCGTGACGAAAAGGTCAAGCCGATCTTCGCCTACAAGGTTGAAGAGATCGACGCCTTTGTCAAGAGGCATTTCAAGTCGTTGTCGGTGGAACGCTACTACGCCGCGAAGTCCCGTGGGTATTGGAGCGAACGGTGGCGATACACGCCGCACCGGAAGTTCGTTGAGTTCTTCCAAGCCGCCAAGGCTCACGCAGGTGCATACGCGCAGTGGTTCCAAGACCAACGCAGCCCGATCTTCCTCGGCCAACGTCGCCAAGGAAAGTACATCGTGACCTACAACGCCCGGTTGGAAGACGTGGAGTTCTACCGGCAAGTTGACCCGTACACCGCCTTCCAGGAAATCCAAATGTTCCTGGGCGCAATGGCCTCACCCGAAAAGCCCATCCCGAAGATTGACGACAAGACGATGGCAGAAGCGAAGGGTTTCGACAAGTTCAGCTTCCGAAAGCCAAAGCAGAAATAGGACGCATCCTGATGTACCAACTGATAAACGCTGACTGCCTCAAAGTCCTCAAAGGCAAAATGCTCCGAGAAACGCACTGGGACACAATTGTAGCCGATCCCCCGGACAATATAGGGCTTGGCTACAACCATTATAAGGACAAGATGCCCGATGACGTGTATACCACGATACTCGGCGAATGGCTCTATACCTTCGTCGAACACGCCGACACCGTTTGGTTTTCGTTCAACGCTCGCTGGACGTTCGCAGTCGGCAAAATCTTCGACAGGCTGTTGGCGACTTTCACCGACATCGAGGGAAAGCCATGCGTGCAGACATTCACGTTCGGTCAACACTCTCACAGTGACTTAGGCAACAACCATCGACCGCTCTGGCGGCTGCGTTGGAAGACGGCTCCACTTTTCCCTGACGCCATCCGTGTGCCGTCGTGGCGTCAACTAAACGGCGACAAGCGAGCGGACTCGCGCGGACGTGTGCCCGGTGACGTGCTCCACTACGAGCAAATCGAGCCGGCCGTATTGAAACTGCGGCTCGAAGACATCGTTGCCATCACCCAGTCCAGCGACACGGCCGCTAAACTCGCCAAGCAATATGGCGTCTCGGCGAAAGTCATCGACGGCCTACGGGACGGGCAGATTAACGACGTATTCGATTTCACTCGCGTGACCGGCAACAGCAAGCAACGCCGCTCCTGGCACCCGACGCAGTTGAATGAGGGGCTGGTTGAACGCTGCATCAAGTTCACCACACCGGCCGGTGGTCGTGTGCTCGATCCGTTCGGCGGAACGGGAACAACATTGCGTGCGTGTAAACGCCTCAACTTGCCATGCACATTGATTGAACTGGACCCGTTCTACTGCTCCAAGATCGTCGAAGAGCATCAACTAGCGCCTTCCAGTGCTGGTGACACACCGACATGGGAGGCGGAATGACATTGATTACACCCGAAGAACTGGCGGAACGGATGGCTTACGAAGACGGCTCCAAGGCGGCCGAAGCCCTGGATGCCATGAAAGCTGATCCTCGGCCGCTTGCTGCCAAGCCGCCAAGCACGAACGTCGCTTTCATCGACGGCGAATGGCTTGGCGTACAACCGTGCTACACCCACACCTACGGACAGCTTGGCTATCTCCTCCACGACCATCAACAATGAACACCTTTTCTTGCAGCCGCTGCGACGGCACCGGCTTCCTCAACGTGCAACAGGTTGACGAAGACGTGCGCGCACGATTCGAGGAGACACGCGATTCGCAAGTCATTCTCGATTGGATCGACGAGATGGCGGCCCGTGCGATTCGAGCCGGCGGTGGATGTTCATGCCACATCTCGGCACCGTGCTCCTACTGCCTGTTGCAACACGACGTTCAAGTCTGCGACTGCTGCAACGGCTCCGGCGAACACGACTGGAACAACCCTGACGACTCGAAAGGCTGCCGCTGATGCTCACCGTCGAAATCAAGTTGCATTCCGCCGTGACGGGCAAGGTTACAACCCTTGCATCTGGCAAGATCGTCAACACCGGCACAGGCTCACCCACCCAGGGCAACTACATCGCCGTGTTGCGTGATGCGTCCGGCCGAGAGTGGCGGCGTGTCGAACTGACACGCTTCCCACGCAAGCGCTTGCTTGCGTGGGACTTGCTCTATCGAGCCTTGCAGAAAGCGGTGGGCGACAGAAATCCAACTCCAAAAACTGCCGCGTCTGTTGATTTCATTGTTGGAAGCAAAGACGCAACCCCCAACAACGAGGCCAACGATGATCGCCCAGTTACCAAACCTGATTGCGATTCTCCGTAAGCATCAAATCAATCCCAAGTTCGACGACGAGTTCCGCGCTCTTGTCGAAGACGGCGTGCGACCTGGTGACGAACTGCGCAAGCGAATCGCACACGTATCGAATTACACAGCGGCATTGGATGAAGCAATGACGGAATTGTCCAAGCCGCTTGACCGCCTGTTTCCGTCAACCACCTTCGAGTCCTTGGACACAGAGGAGTTTGCAACAAGATGAACGCACCGAGAGATTTCCTGGGGCGCACCATCAAGGCCGGCGACACCGTGGTTTATCCGTGGCGTCGTGGTTCGTCGATGGGCATGAACAAGCTGAACGTCACCCAGGCGACGGACACCAGCATCACCGGCTACAGCCCGACCGGCCGGTTGGTCAAAGTGACCAACTTGCAGAACGTCGTCGTGGTCACGTTGCCCGAAGCAACGGAGACCATCTAACCATGCCGTTGTATGACCTTCAATGCAGCGCGTGCGGGGCCACGTTTGAGAGATTTCAAGCGATGAATCAGCCCCAGCCCACACGCTGCGAGAAGTGCGGACAGAAGAAAGTCCATCGCTGCATCCTGACGCCCGTGGCGACGTACAACAAGTATTCGCCGATGCACCCACGAAAGAATCGTGGCACCGGCATCCGGCGCAAGATGAGGTCCAACGATGAATCTACCTGATCCCTTACCCGCAGCCGTGCCATTGGATGACTTACCGGATGCACCCGGCGCTGACGCTACGCTTCAAGAAGCCCGCAACTGGCTCCTCAAAGCCCTGATTAGTCTAGCTCCAAAGCGCAAAGGCGTTCAGTGTCCGTGTTGCGACCGACATGACCAGATTTACGGCCGTAACCTGAATGCTGGCCTTGCGCTCTTTCTACTGCGAATATCGCAACGCTTCGGCGACGAGTGGTTTCATGTCAACAAAGACGTGACCAATCATCGTGATTTCAACGCCGACTACGGGAAACTTGAGCATTGGGGCTTCATTGAACGGATGCCCGAAAACTCCGATCCGAACAAGAAGTCCTCTGGCTATTGGCGTGTCACGCCGAAGGGGCACCAGTTCGTTCGCGGCGAAATCAAGGTTCCAACTCCAATCCTCGTCCTCAATAACGAGGCGATTGGCGTGGCAATGAATGCCGTGCAAATCGACATCGAAACTGCCTTGGCGGCTAGTGGAAGAAGCTACGCCGAATTGCTGGGCAAAACGAAGACGGTGGCAGCCTGATGGAGTTCGTCAGAAAGAAGAAGCGCGGTCAGACCGGACGTTCGCGGAAGACTTGGCTTTCCGCCGAGAACTACCGCATCGTCTGGCGGCGTGAAGTCTGCGGGGTGCGGCTGCCTGCCCGCTTCCAGGCCACCGTGCGGGTTGTGATTCCGAACTACGGCGGCCATGAAGGCGAGTCCCATCAGATGTGGGACTTCACCGACGAACGGCACCGGCTGTTCAAGGTGCGTGGCAAAGCCGAAGAGTCTTGCGAACGTCACCGCCGCTTGTGGATGAAAGCCTGTGAGGCCGCCGGCATTCGCGGCTTGCTTGACATCTTTGGGAAATTGCCGGTTGGTATCCCGCTCTGGGTCCGTAAGAAACTGCCGCGAAAGATTTACCTTCTGCTCACCGAGCACGGACCCAGTAAGCGGTGCAAAGAGGATGAGGACGAATGCAGCGAACCTTCACCACTGGCTGGAAAAGAGAACGTCCCCGGCGATCTTACAAGAACTTCGGACTCTTCCTTGCCTGTCACGGATGCAGTCCCGACAACCGATACCCCTGCCTCCACTGCCGAGGACATGGGCAAATCGACGACCCGAACGACCCGCCGGACCCGGTTGAAGGCTACCGAAACGTCCGACGAATCCGCTACCCCGAGTGCAAAGGCACCAGCCGCAGCACGGAAGAAGCGTGCCAAGAAGCGTACCGCAAGGTCATCCAAGCGTGGGAAGAAGAGCGAAACGACTACGACCGGCTCGCCGCAGCCCGCAAAGCCGCGCTCGCGCGGCTCACGAACGAAGAAGTCCGTGCCCTAAGAGGGTTGGGGATATGAGAACAGTCTACTACGAGATCAACGTCCATCAATCCGAGCATTTGTTCATTGGCGGCATGACGGAGAATCCGTCGCCGCTCGTACAACGTGATCGCACCTATTATCTCTACACGAATGCGGGCGTCGTCTTGAAGATCGCGTACCGTGGCGAGACGTGGCGCATCAAGCAGGTCGCCGGGCCGGCGGGCCGACGTGAGAAGGCGGCCGAGGGCGGATGGTCCGATTGCTTCTACCATCCTGGTGAAGTGACTTCTTTCGTGTTCGGCATGGGCCACGGCTTCGAGAAAACCGACGTTGCCGAGCACACGATCCCCGGATACTTGATCCCCGAATGAGCACTGATCGCAAGACGCACAATGTTGAGGTTCACGACGAATGGCGAATTTCTGTCCCCGCTGCACATCACCACTGGAAACACCCGCCTCTAAGGACGACACAAGCCGTCTCTGTGAGACGTGTGGTTGGTTCGGCGACGTGACGGAGACATTTGATAAGCCACCCAAGCCTGACATCATCAATCCCGTGCTGGCTCTTTCGCAGTGTCTTGCGCTCTATCGAGACGGCTGTCGAATGGAACTGCTGCTTGAAAAGATGATCGAGATGGGCAAGGCCACGGAAGTTGACCTTGCCAAGGGACGGGTCGGCGTCAAGCAATCAGCCCAAGCCATCATCGCCTTATTCGAGGGGCTGAAAGCGGCGGCCGTCGCCGCAGCCAAACGCGAGGGGCCACAAAAACCTCCACGACGGACAATCCCGCGTGCTCCGAATGGCCTTGTCCCCTGGCCGGACGACTTCGCCCAGAACGACCGTCACTACAACGCCAACACCGAGCCGTGCGACATGATCGTCGGCCCCTGCACCTGCGGCGCGTGGCACAGCGAAGAAGAGCCGTGGGTCCAAGCCATGTTGGAAAAACACAACGCTGAAATCTCTGACGACTAACTCCAATTTTGAGCGTGAGCGCTGATTTCATTGTTGGAGAGGAAGACAAATGAAAAAGTTCTGCCCAGTCTGCGAAGAGATGCTGATGCCCACTGCCAACGGGCAAGCCGTATGCAAAGGGTGCGGTTGGGCCGGTGGCTATGGCTGCGGGATTACCGAGCCGAAGTTGCCCGAGACGCCGTACAAGCTGCCCTACGTCAGCATCGACATCGAGACGACCGGGCTGGACCCCGAGACCTGCCAGACGCTTGAAGTCGGAGCCGTGATTGACGACTGGAAGAGTCCCATCGACCAGTTGCCACGCTTCCGGCGTGTGTTTGCTTACGAGACTGTCTGCGGCAGCCCGATGGCAATGTCGATCAATGCGACGTTGCTCAAGCTGATCGCCAACGCCCCGAAGGAACCGAAGATGGGAACGGACGACGCCATTGCAAAATGGGTCGAGCAGTTCCCGCAAGAGTCCAAGCATCTCGCAGGTGCCATCCGGCAGTTCGTTGGGGACTTCAATGAGGTGTGGTGGTCGTTGCCGCTCCGCATCCTTCTGGTCGAAGGCATGTCACGCCGGCCTGACTCCGAGATTTTCCGCTTGGCGGCCAATCCGCCGGGCATCAGTTGCTTCTGCGAACCCGCAGACTTAGGGCCGCTGTTCCGCTCCTGGCTCACCGCCTACGGCATGGACCCCAAGAGCGTGCAGGCCGCCGGCAAGAACTTCGCGTCCTTCGACGCCCGGTTCTTAGAGAAGATTCCCGATTTCAGCAAGTACATCAAGTTTCGCCATCGCATTATCGACCCGGCCATCCTCTTTTGGAATCCGGCCGAGGACGAACGGCTCCCCGACAGCAAAACCTGTTCGGAGCGTGCCGGCGGCGACGGCAAAGTAGCGCACACGGCAATCGACGACGCCCTCGAAGTCGTGCGCATGATCCGAATGGGCGTGAAGAAACTGCTGTGAGTGCGATGCGGGCCGAAGTGCATCGGTTATCCATCATCAACAGGAACGACACCGATCACACGCCTTGCCCGCTTTTGATATGGACGCTGTAGCTCAGTCGGTAGAGCGCTAACACCGCTTGCCACCATTAGCCTGCAAGGGCCGGACGGCGTAGCGTTGTCCACTTTTAATGGAGAGGTCGCGGGTTCGAGTCCCGTCAGCGTCCACTTGTGTGTTTGAGTCACGGGTTGTAGCCGAATTGGCATAGGCAACGGTCGCATTCCGCTTCCAACAAACTTGCCCGAAACGGGCCAACTGGACGGCGTTATCAAAGGGAACCGTGATTTGCAGGTTCGAGTCCTGCCAACCCGGCTTCGGGCCGAAGTGACATCGGTTATCAAGTACCTCACCAGTGATCCCGAAACCCGAGTCACAATACTTGCCCGAAAACTCTTGCGTGATGTGTATTGGGCCGAAGCGGCTGGGTTATCTGGCATTGAACCCCCATCCGCACAACCTTGCCTAGTTTTGGAGAGCACCATGAACTATGCGAAGCACGTTTCGAGTCGTCAGACCCCGGCGTCCGAGCCGATCCCCGGCACGAATCAAGTCGCCAACCACGGCGGTGGCTACAGCTTCACCGTGGATTGCTGGGGTCAATTGCACCGCTTCCTCATCCTCGGCTCCGAGGGCGGCACATACTACGTGGGCGAGCGGAAGTTGACCATCGACAACGCGAACTGTGTCCTGACGTGCGGCAACGCCGACCCCGATCGCGCCGTTGCGACGGTCGCCTCCGTGAGTCTCGCGGGTCGTGCGCCCAAGAACGATTCGGCCATTTTCGCATTGGCTCTCCTTGCCAGCCGTGGCAACGACCGTTGCCGCCGGCTCGCGCTGGATGCCTTGTCGAACGTCTGCCGCATTCCGACCCACCTGTTCCAGTTCATCTCGTTCTGCAAAGAGATGCGCGGTTGGGGCCGTGGGATTCGTGAGGCGGTCAGCCGGTGGTACAACGAGAAGCCGGTAGACAAGCTGGCCTATCAGACCACGAAGTATCGGAACCGGGCTGGCTACACGCACCGCGATGCCCTGCGTCTGGCCCACCCGAAGACCGACAACGCTGCTCGCAATGCTCTGTACCGATACCTGACAAAGGGCATCGCGGCGGACGACCCTACGACCACCGACGAATCGTTGGCGATTGTCCGTGGCTTCGAGCAGATCAGCGCCCTCACCGAGAAGGACGTGAAGGCCGCCGTGAAGCTGATCGAGACCTACAAGATGTCTTGGGAGCATATCCCGACTCCGTTGCTCAATAGCGTCGAAGTCTGGGAGACGTTGCTGCCACACATGCCGCCCACGGCCCTGGTCCGCAACCTCGGCAAGATGACCAGCATCGGACTGTTGAAGCCGATGTCGGCCGCCACGAAATTGGTTGTCGCGCACCTGACGGACAAGGCCCAGTTGAAGGCCGCCCGCGTACATCCGCTCGCTATCCTGCTGGCGCAGAATACCTACGGCCAAGGCCACGGTATTAAGGGCGGGCTTACGTGGTCGCCCGTGTCGAACATCACGGCCGCCCTGGAGGATGCGTTCCACGCCGCCTTCGACGCCGTGGAGCCAACTGGTAAGAACCACCTGCTGTGCCTGGACGTGTCCGGCTCGATGGGCTGGTCCTTCCTTGCCAACACGGGCCTAAATGCCCGCACGGCGTCGGCCTGCATGGCGATCGTCACCGCGAAGACCGAGCCGTGGACGCAGACGTTGGGCTTCTCCCACACGCTGCTACCGCTGAACATCGACAAAAACACATCCCTCCGCGAGGCCGAGAACATCATCGAGCGGATGAACTGCGGCTCGACCAACTGCTCGCTACCGATGCAGTACGCTTTGCAGAACAAGCTGGAAGTGGATGCGTTCATCGTCTACACCGACAGCGAGACCAACACCGGCGACATCCACCCGTGCCAAGCCCTCCGTCAATACAACAAGGCAATGAGCCGCAACGCGAAGTTGATCGTTGCCGCTATGACCGCGACCAACATAACCATCGCCGATCCCAACGATGCGAACATGCTCGATGTCGTCGGGTTTGACGCCTCGTGCCCGGCGGTGATGTCCGATTTCGTGAGATCGTAACACCCCGGAGACTGCGACCATGCTTGAAGGACTTGGAATCGAAGCCCTCGTGCTCGTGACCGTCGCCATCTTCGGCTTCCTGGGCTACCGCTGCCTGATTCGCAGCAAGTGGTTCAGCAAGCTAGTAGGCGAGACGAAACCGCTGCCGGAAACCAGCGAGGAAGTGATAGGCCGGCTGGACGCCGCCGAGCGCGTTGCTCGTGATCGAGCCGCTGAGGCCGACGCTGACGTACTGACTAACCGTGAAGTGGCCCGGACAATCCGCCGTCGCGTGCCACGCCGACCCATGTAACGTGTCCCTGAAACCCGCAACGAAACCTTTGGAGAATCCCCGTGTCCACCGCAACGAAAGTCAAACTCATCGCCGCTGGCGTCGTGACCCTGCTTGCCCTCATCACCGTTGGCATCCTGTGGGGCGGCCTCGTCGGCTACAACAATAACCACGAATATCAGGTCTACCAGTCCATCTTCGGCAAGGTGTCGGTCATCGACACGTCCGGCTACTACTTCAAGGGCTTTGGCACCGTCTGGACGTATCCTCGATCGTTGCAGCACTACTACAGTGCGTCCGTGAAGGAAGGCGGTGCCAACGACGACAGCATCCGTGTGACGTTCAACGATGGTGGCACAGCACAGATTTCGTCATTTGTGAAAATCGCCTTCCCGGCTGACGAGAAGCACCGGCTGTTGCTCCACCAGGACTTTTCGGCCAACCCAAAGAATGTCGTGGACGCTGTTCGCTCGCATCTGACCAACTGCATCAAGAGCACCGGCCCGATGATGTCCGCCAGCGAGAATCAAGCCTCGCGTAAAGCGGAGTTCAATCAGGTCGTTGAAGAGCAGTTGACGAAGGGCCTGTTCGAGATGCGACGTACCGAAGTCGAGTTGAACGACGCCGCGCAGTTGGAAGCTACGGGCAACGTGGACGCCAACGGCAAGCCGATCATGCGAGAGAAGAAGGCAAAGGTCTTGGCGACCGAGATCGTCGAAAAGGACGGTAAGCCTGTGATCGTGCAGCCTTCACCTTTGGAGCGGTATAACATCGGCGTTACCCAGTTCTCGGTCACGGAGACTCAGTACGACGACAAGACGTTGGAGCAGTTCTCCGCGAAGAAGGAATCCTATCTGGCAGCCGAACGGGCCAAGGCCCAGCGCCAAGAGGAGCAGCAGCAACGCTTAATGATCGTCGAGCGCGGTCTGCGTCAAGTGGCCGAGATCGAGGCCGCCCAGAACCAGGAAAAGAAGAAAGCGACCATTGCCGCTGAACAGAAGAAGGAAGTCGCCGCGATTGAGAAGGATCAAGCGGTCATCGCCGCCGAGCAGAAGGTGGAAGTCGCCGCGAAGACACAACTCGAAGCGGAAACCTTGAAGAAGATCGCCAAGTTGAAAGCTGAAACGGCCGAGATCGACAAGCAAGCAACCATCGCGGCTGCCGAAGCCAAGCAAAAGACCATCGAACTTGGCGGCGGCATCTCCGAGAAGGAACGAGTGCTCGCCGAGATCAAGGCCGACCGGGACGCCAAAGTCGCTGCCGCCCTCGCCAGTGTTCGCACGCCGAATATCGTCCTCGGCAGTGGCGGCACGACGGCCGGCGGAACCGGCAATGAGACCCTGTTGAACTTGCTCCTCCTCAAGAGCATGGGTGTACTGCCAGCAGACAACGCCACGACCGCCACGAAATAGAGTCCCGTTGCTATTTGGGACTTTGACGGCCCGCTCGACCTACCACGGGCGGGCCGTTTGTTTGCCCTCGTCGTCTAATCGGTCAGGACATCGGCCCTTCAAGCCGGGAATTGCGGGTTCGAGTCCCGCCGAGGGTACTGCACTATCAACCGGAGTAACCACCATGTTTATCGAATTGAGCGAACGTAATCTTCTCTCTTTGCTGCACAAGCTGCGGATGCCCGGCAGCGAAGCGACCATCATCAAGCCCACTCCCGCCGGGCGTGTCGTCATCACGGCCGTGTCCGATGAAGTGGCCTACAAGGATCGACGGCCCGGCCCCATGCACCCCGACACGGAAGCCTTTGTCGCCAAGATGAAAGAAGTCTTGGCCCAAGGCTGAATTATGACCATCGACCGACTTACCACTGTCCTGATCGTTTCGGTGTCCTGCGTTGCCATCGTCGCCATCGTGATGGTCGCCTGGCCCAAATGAAGAAGCAATGAGCCGCACAAAGAAGGGTTCCAAAGGCTCCGGCTATGAATACTGGGGCCGCCGGCCAGCGAAGGTCCGCTACCCGGACCCTGGCCGCGAGACGAAGAAAATCACTCACCGCCAAGAGCGAGCCGCAAAGAAGCGCGACTTGCTGAAAGAAGAACGTGACCCGGAATGAGACACATCCTTGCAGCACTCACCGTCGCGCTCCTGTTTGCTGGCATGGTGGCGGCCGAGGCCACACCAAGCCAAACCCTCATCAAGGTTGGACGCGAGACATGGAAGGTCAAGAGCATCTTGACCGGGAAGCAACACCCGGTCTTGCAGCGCGAGGCCGAGCGCCACGCGAAGGAACAAGCCGATCATCAGATGCAGGGCCATTTTTGGTGGGACCAGCGCAAGGCCCGCATTATCCAACAAGTCCCTGGCCTCCGTTCCGTTGAGGAGGTTTGCAACGAGAGTTGGCCGGGGCAGAACACAAACGACGCCGCCTACGAAATGTATCGTTCGTGGAAAACGTCGGATGGTCATTGGGCTTCTGTCAACAGTCCTTGTACTTACTACGGCTATGCAATGGCGCTTGGCAAGAATGGTGTGTGGTACGCCTGCGGCATCGTGGCTCAGAAAGGAACCGGAGAATGGGATGGGCAGGCGGATCAGAATTAGCGGAAGAAGTATGGACCGCCGTGCGCGACTTAATTCCGTAGCGTAAGCGGAAGCAAGCGGCCCGCGAGATCATCGAATCCTTCGAGAACTTCGACTGTGACACCATCGACGAATGCGAACAACTGTGCGCAGACGCCGGCCGTGAGTACGACGAGGACGCCGACGAGATCGTCTACCGCGACTAGCTGCCCGTACACGGGCACGACCTGCCCGTATGGCCGCGACTGCCCTTCGTGCCCCGTGCCGTACGCGCACGATGACCTGGGAGAAGATTGGGACGCTTTCGATCTGCCATGACCAATCCCTGCAATCATCCACGCAACGTGCGATTCAATCCAGACACGGGGGTCGTTCAATGCTTCACCTGTGGCTGCGTATGGACGCCGATCACGCAATCGCCAGATGAAGCATACTGCGAAGCGGTTTGCAGAGAAGTGGAGCGGTTGAAGAACGCTCCGACAGAATGCGAAGAGCACGAATGGCTTTGGCCTTGGAGCCGTCGAAACGAAGCGAGTCCCATGCAACGGATGTCTCCACAACGACGCCACGTGCCGCACCTGCGAACATAGAGGCTCCTGATGTCCTACCCGACCGAAGAGTACCTGAAAGCCCTCGAAGCCATTGGCCTGCAAACTGCAAAAGAGCAGATGCGAAAGGCCACCGTGGAAGCGGATGCAACCTACGTAGTCGGTCAGGAGAGAGTCGCCGCCGCTCGTGCCGAGCGACAACAAGCTGAGTCCCTGCACGACCATGCTGCCGCCAACTATCGTGAGTTCCGCCGGCCGTGGCGCGTTATCGGGGCCGAAGTCAGTCGTGTAGACGATCGCTTTCGCTGTGGCGTGCAGGGCGTGGAAGCCTTCGGCGACACACCGGAAATGGCGACCGACAACTTCGATCACCTGTGGCAGATGGGAGATGGACCTGCGTGACCCCCGTGACTGAAACCTATCGAGACCTGTGGCAGATCACCGTCGAGGAACGGGCGAATGGCTGGTTCTACGCGGTGCAATATAGCGGCTTCAAGGCTGAATACGGCCCATTCATCGGCCCAGCGTCGGCGATGGATTCCGCCAAGATGCTCGTTGACGTTCTCGAAGAGGAGATTGAGTGGTGAATCTATCTGACCAGGAACAAGAAGTTGTCGAAACCACCGTCTTCTACGGCGTGTCTGTCCTCATCAATGAGGAATGGGTCAAGCGTCTTGTAGTCGGAGTGCCCGTGGCAGACGAACCGGAAGGCTACAACCGAATCGTCACGGTGCTGAAACGCTTTCGGGAATTCGCCAACTGCTCGTGGCAGAGTTCACGGGTTGTACGGCTGGACATGGAGGCCGAAATTCCAGCCCAAGAATGGCGTGAAGTCGTTCGCGGCCACATGATGGCGCTCGACATTCACAGCCTTGAAAGTGCGGTTCACGTCCTTTTCGGATTACGACAATGACATTCTTCATGGTGTGTGACAAGAAGACGGGCCTCTGCTACAAGCGTGTTCACGGGCGTTCGATTCCGTGTTGGGCACCGAAGGAAGAGGCGTCGGTATGGACGACTCGCGCAGGTGCCAGCGAGGCCCTCGGCAGCCTCACCCGCCGCAACCGGAACCATTTCATCCGTGACCCGCAGTGTGAACCCGAGATCGTCGAGATTCCCTTCGACCGGCCGCAATGCGTCCTCGTGGACGGAGATGACTGGGAAGGTTTCTATGTCAATGGCAAGCTGATTGCCCAACACCACCATGTCCAACTCGGAGAAATCTTCGAGGCCCTTGGCAACCCGTTTGAGCACCAATTCGCCGACACAAAATGGTTATGTGAACGTGGGAATCTCCCCGAAAACTTGAGTGAAGTAAGACTGCAACCATGAAATGCCAGACCTGCGGCTCGAACCGCCTGACCCCTGCCAATGTTGATACGCCGACGTTCAGCCTGACCGATGCCACCCTCTGCCTGGACTGTGGCACGATCCAAGGCGAATGGCCCGATCCCGTGCCGAGTCCGATGCCGGTCATCGTGATGTCGCCCATCGTCTTTACGCCGCCGGAGCCTCAACCCGAACCGGAGTCGATCCGCTACACCATCTCCTGCGAACTGCCCGATGCCTAGATACCCTGTCATTTACGCCAAGACGAAAGAAGGCTGGTCGGAATGGATATTCCCGGCCCGTCGCTATCAGATGGCGTGTTGTGACTGCGGGTTGGTCCACGAGATCGAGTTCCGTGTAATCCAGGTACGCTCGTCACGCATGAAAATCGGGAAGAAACGGGTGACGGCACACACAGTCGTGAAAACAGCGCCAGCCGGCTTTCGCGTTGAGTTACGTTGCCGCCGCAACGAGCGTGCCACTGGTCAGATTCGCCGCCGGAGACACAAAAATGGATGACGCGAACGACATGAGCCTGCCGATCGAACTGCCGGACCCCGGTGAGAAGGTATGGGTCACGAACGATGGTACGCAGATTTCCGTGACCGAGATGGAAGACGATCGTCTTCTCAACGCCATCAACTTCATCAACCGTCGCATCCAAAGCCTGATCGCCTCGCGGCTGATGCTCTGTGAAGAGCGTGGCCGCCGGCACAAAGAACGCACCACTGCCCGGAGAGAAAATGCAAAACGGAAAGGGAAGTAGGCAACGCCGCCGGCAGGTCAGCTATCAGCAATACTCCGACAACTATGACGCCATCTACGGCAAGAAACATGAAGACGTACCTCAAGTTCCTGAAATCAGTGTTGCTCCACAAGTGGTTCGTGTTTGTCGCCGGGAGACGCTTGAAGGTTTCGCTGTGGAGACGCCTGCTCCACGACCTGAGCAAACTGACGCCGACTGAGTTCGGTCCCTACGCCCGCAACTTCTACGGGACGCCCCGGAACAAGGCTGAGTTCGAGAAAGCATGGCATTTCCACAAGTTGCGAAACCCGCACCACTGGGAGTTCTGGGTCGGCGTGGACTACATCGAGCGTGAGATGCACATGATCTACCACTTCCCGATCCTCACGACGCTCCCGATGCCGCTGCCCGTCGTCCGTGAAATGATCGCCGACTGGTTCGCAGCGGCCCGAGCCTACAACGGCAAGTGGCCCGACTTGTCCAACTACGAATGGTTCAAGAAGAACAAGGGCCGAATGCAACTTCATCCCGACACCGAAATGCGCATCGGCCTCGTACTGGCCGAAGCCGCCAGCTTCCAATGGTGAACTGCGACATGTGCCCGAGCGAATTCGTGCATGAAGCCGACCGGAAGATTACGACCGGGCCGTATGACGGTGAACTTCGCACCTACCATCTTTGCCGGGACTGCGCCGACAAGTTGTGGAACGGCACGGGCGGTTGCGTCCAAGCCTTGAAGAATCTGGTCACGGCCAATCTCAACTACTTCCTCATCGAACCTATCAAATGACCATCACGCTCTACCGCATCAAAGACGAGTCCGCCGGTAAGTATTACCGCCACAAGTACAGTCAGTACCGTGGCGGTGATTGGGTGGACGAAGACCAGGCCACGACCTGGACGAAGCCGGGCGGTGCCGCCGGCGCTCTCGGGGCCGTCCGCGAGAAGGCCAAAAACCAACGCAAGAAAGACACCTTCACCGTAGAAATTGCGAAGGTGGAAAGCGCCGAACTGATCTGGATACGAAAGCTGCCGGGAAAGTGAAAGCCTGCGTCGTTCGACAACCGTTTGTGCAACGATGGGCCGGCGACGTGGCCCGCGTCTTTCTTCGTTGGGTGACACAGCACTCGCCGCTACGGCACAACTTGAAGGTCTACCTCTGCCCAACGAGCACGCTTCGGACCTGCAAGGGGCCAGCATACGGCTTCTTCACACCCGGCCGCCCGCCGTTTATCGCCGTGGCGTGCCGATGCAAGCGGCGAACGTCACTTGTCCGATTCACTGACGACATTCTGGAAACGCTTGCCCACGAATGGTGCGAGTACGAGAAATGGCGTGACGGCCGTGTCCGCAACCATCGTGGCATCCAGAACCGAATCGACCATCTCATCCGCCGTTTCCGCCAACACATCAAGGACCAACAATGAACGAGTCTGCTCAGCAAATGCAACGACGTGCCCTCGCCATGCTCACCCCGAAGCAAGAGGCTTTGGAGCGGATGGTGCAAACCGAACAGATCGACGATCTTCCCGCCGCCATGATGGCATGTTCCTACGCCCTCATGGAGATGAATCTGCGACAGGCGATGGATACCGGAGAGATTCCTGATCCCATCCAAGTTCTTCGTGACCTGTTCGATGCCGGCGGCCTGGACGACCACTTCTACGATGTCCGGGAGCGAGAGGGCGAAGGCTGGGAAGGGCGGAAGATGCTCAAGTGGGGTAAGGCCACGAAGCAAGCCCACGAACTGATGAAATAGCACTCCAAAATCGGCCGCCGCCGTTGATTTCATTGATGGAGGGAAAGACCTATGAAACTCAAGATGCAAGCCCTCGTAGGCTGGCTAACCGGCATTTGCGCCCTGGCCCTTGTCGCCTGTACGGCCGTCTCGGCACTGACCTACGCCGTGATGCACCGCTCCCAGACTCTCCAAAATCTGGCGTCGTCGGCGCTCACCGGCGTGGGCATGGCAATCGGCGGGTGCCTGGGAAGTGCCCTGATCCTTCGCTTCAAGGTCGCTCGCAGGTATGTCAAGAACCTTGTCCAGGAAGTCAGCGACAAGGGCGTCAAGCAGACCATCGCCGAGGAAGTCAACCGCCGAAACACATTATGACCCTTCTGCAACAAGTCGCCTATAAGGTCCGTGCCGCTCACGCACTCCTGCGTGATGCCGTGACCGAATGCCAGTGTGGTGTTGAATGCAGCGACGAAGTGTGTCGCTACCACAGCATTGTCACCACGGCCCGCGATGTCCTGGGGCTAGTAGACCGGCAATTCCCTGGCTGCGACGACTGCTGCATCGCCAACTGCTCGCTACGTGTAAACGGCCCAACTAACCGGAACGTCGAGATTGTTCCCTGTCCGTACCCGTGCGGACACCGACCGACCATCCAGCGGCCCGACTACGTTGACCACGGCCGCCAGACGTGGGCGTCCAAGATTCCCGCAGGTAAGTGCTTCCGCAAGCGCAACGGCGAGATGATCTACCGGCGGATGTCCGAAGGTGCCGTCCTACACCTGGGCCTGGACAACGAGAAGGTCTACGGCATCTGCCAAGAGAACGGCAATGTCGCTGCTCTTGAGTTCGACACCAACGTCATCCCCGCGAGTGGCTAATGGCACGATCCACGTACATCTACTTCGTCCGCACCCACGCAGGCAACTTGCTGGGAAGTTTCACCGTGAAGCACGAGGCCCATTCCTGGGTTGACCGCTACCCCGGCTACCGACGCCAAGACCTGCAACTCTCGCGGATGCGAGATGGCGACGTGGACGAGAAGGAAGAAATCCTCATCGACTGGGACGACGGATGAAACCACAAACACGCAACATTTTCGACCAACGCTGCGGGCACATTGTTGTTCAAGTCCAGGATGTCTGCCCCGTGTGCGGGCAGCCCTACTGGCCGGAACAAGTGCAAATATGTGGCAATGAAGCGCTCAGTAATCACTGCGGGCATACTGTCGGTATAGCCAGCCCCATGAACAATTCTGACCTTTGGACCGCCCTGCAAACCGAGACGGGGAAGGACCGGCACGTCTGCAAACTGGTCATCTACTCCATGATCTTCGGCATGAGCAACATCGTTTGCGTGGCCCGTGAAAACGGCCTCGAAGTCGAAGACTTAGTTGCCATCCGCATGGCTTTCGACAACTTCATCCACCGTGAGCACAAGGCCAATGCCACGACATGATCCTGAGCAGCGATACGACTTGGACGACCGCCCGAAGCACCAGCGCAAGGCAAAGAAGCACGAGAAGCGATTCGGCTTCGAGGAAGTCGTTGAACGCATCACTGGATGGCGGCATCGCCGCTGGTTCCGTACTGCCAAGGCACGGGATCAAGCCCTTCAAGACCTGTTGGACCGCGTTGAACGTCGCAGTCCCCTCGCGCGAATCGCCTTGGAACGCGAGTACCGAAAGATCGAGCGCTGATGCCTGGACCCGACGAAATCCGCCGCTACCAGGAAGAGCACCCAGTCAGCCCGGAGTTCAAGGCCATGATCGAGGGCCTGCCGGAAGTCAAGTATGACCCGGCCGTCATGCGACAGCGATTGCAGGAACAGTTCGCTCAATTTGCGAGAAAACCATGCCAACCGCCATCCGCCCCAGCATCGACATCCGAGTCAATGCCTTGATCCGCGAAGCCGCCCAACTGCTGGTCAATGCCACGGCCTGCCGGCCGGGCTTGCCGCCAGAACATGGTCTCTGTCGAGCACTGGCGGCGCTGGCCGAAGTCGATCAAGAAACCGCCACTATTCCCTGGCCGCCACTATTCGAGCCATGCCCATGAAATATCGAAATCAATCCCTAATCAGTCGCATCGTCACCGCCGCAGTGCTGGTGGCCTTCGCCATCGCCCTGGGCCAATACCTCTCGAAGCCACCCGTCACGGCTGCACCGCCGCCCAAGTACGAGAAGGTGACTCCGAAGATCGACCCGAAGCCCGTGGACGAGCCGACGCTAGCCCCGCCCCGTGGTCCCATTTCGTTCGACGAACTTCCCAACCGCAGTGAGATCGAAGTCACCGTCGAAGCGGTCGTGGCTCCCTTGCCGAAAGAGGCTGCGCCGGAGCCGGCGCAACCGTGTGGCTGCCAACCAACCTATCAACGCAGAGGACTCTTTCGATGGCGATGACCCGGAAGCAAGCCTATCTAGCCGGCAAAGAACGTCGTGACCGGCTCCCGCCGGGTATCGCGGCAAAATGGAATGATTTCTCCATAGCCGAGGAGTTCAAGCGATACGCGGCCCGCCATGAACTGACGACCGAAGAGATCGAAGCCTACCGCAAGGGTTTCTGTGACGAAATCCTGTAAACATGAACGACAAGATCACGAAACTGTACGACGAATACATGCACGTCGCCAGCAACCCTGTCGCCGCCGCGATCCTGGTGCTGGCCGACATGCGCGATGCGCCGACGCCAGACCCGATTATTGTCGAACCAGAAGAGTGTACGTCTTACGACGTAAAGGCCACGGCGAAGCGTCTTGGCGTGACATCCAAGACTATCTACAAGTTGATTCTCGCAGGTCAACTGCATAGCTTCCGTGTCGGCCGCTCTGTTCGCATCTCAATTAGTGAGATTGATCGCTACGAGGCAAGAACGCAACCGCCGCGAACCAACCTCGTCCCCATCGAAGATCGTCTATGAACCCCGCCATCAACTCCCTCTACGCTGAATACCTAGAGCATACCAACGGCGACAAAGCCGCCGCTGCCAGCCTGACGCTGGCCACTACAATTGCCGAGAACGGCGGCAAGACGCCGCCTGACACGGCACTGACAGTCGCCGAAACGGCCCGTCGCTTAAACGTCACTCGGCAGACCGTCTATGAAATGTGCCAGAGCGGCCGGCTCCGCAGTTTCCGCGCCGGCAACGGCCGAACCCTGCGGATTCCCGCCGAGGCAGTGGAGACATGCGAAAACACCAGCGGGGCCAGAGAACCGGCCCCGCAATTCCCCGACATCATCAAGCGCCACTTCTAAACCGTGACTAGCTGGCGTCCTTCTTTCGCGGCTTGGCCTCTTCCACGTCGGCCTCGGTAATCGGCAGAACGCCGGGCTTGCGGCTCTTTCCCTTCTTGGTTTTAGCCGTCCCTTTGGCCTTAGCCGGGGGCGGGGTGAACGTCTGGTCGGTCTTTTTCATTAGGCCCCGCAAATGGTCCGCCCGCTGGTCGATATGCTTGCCGTAGAACTTCAAGACCACGGTGGGGTCGCGGTGGCCGAGGATCGAGGCCACAGCCCCGGTCGATGCCCCGTTCTCCAACAGATCGGTGGCCTTGGCGTGACGGGCGGCGTAGCAGTTGACCTTGAAAGGAAACTTCTTGCCCTTCAAGCGTTGGAAGCGATTGTTCAGTGCGTCCTTCGTCCAAGGGTTGCCGTCCTCGTTGCGGAACACCGGACCTTCGGGCCGGGCCAGAACCAGGGGTTTGAGGATCGCTATGGCCCGGTCGGTGAGAATCACGTCGCGGCCGTACTTCTTACCCTGAATCTCCCCGTCGCCGAAGCGGATCAAGCCGGCTGTGAAGTCGATCTGCCGCGCCTCGACGCATCGCAACTCTTGGGGCCGGCAGCCGGTCGCCACCAGGGTTTCCAGAAAGAGGCGGAAAGGGTCGTTGGGGTCGGTGTAGCAATCGAAGACTTCCTGCCACTGGGCCTGGGTGGGACACACGTCGCGGTGCGTCCGCTGCGGCTTGTGGAGCGCGGCGACCGGGTTACGGTCAAAGTATTCCATTTCCTTCGTGGCCCAATTGAAGAGCCGCTTCACGGTGGCAATGGCGTCGTGGCGGGTATTCTGGTTGCCCTTCTGCGGGTAGCTCTTGGCGAGCCAATCGTTGACGTGGCTGAGTTTCAGGTCGCCCACCCGCAACGTTTTGCCCACGGCCTCCCCGAATCCCTTGAGGAAATTCAAGTACCACTTATACGTGGCCGGCTCATTGTTCTGTTCCACGTAGCTCAAGAAGAGTTGAATCAGCCGGTCCACCGAGCAATCGAGTCCGGGCGTGCCGGCCTTTTCGATCTCGTCGATGATCTTCTGCCGGGCGCGTTCGGCCGCGTCTTCAATCTCTTTGGGTTTCGTCAGGCCCTCGGGGATTTTCAGCCGCCGGTCTTTGCGGCTGCCGTTGGGGCTGATGATCTTGACGTACCACGCCGAGTGCGTGGCCTTCCAGAACTTCTTGCTGACGGTAAGACGTTGACTCGACATGCTGGTTTACCTCCGCTAGTGAAACACTACAACGCGGAGAAAACCAGAGAGTCTAGGCAAGCTGTTCTGGTGACAGATTTGGTGACAAAACGGCGTTTTGCAAAGGATAACGCAGGAAGTGACGGTGGTAACGTCAGTTAGGACGAAGAAAAGTCAAACGGCCTGTGGTCCCGAACCAAGCGCTCTAGCCAGGCTGAGCTACGCCCCGAAAATATGGCCGATCTTGTTGCACTGCGGCGTCTCTCTCCCGTGCGTCCAAAGATCAACCCAATCGTCAAGTCCCCATTAAGATATCTGCCCGTCAGACGAACGTCAACCGCAAGTGAATCGGCAGCACGGCATTTTTGTCGTCGTAATCGGTCGCCAGCCGTCAAGAAGGCAAAAAAGCACGTCGCCAACCATCCGGGCGGTGTCGTTTTCAGAACTCAAGAGTCTTGTAGCCCCCTCGACATGGGCGGAACGCCATGCCCCGTGTGCTCAAGCGAGCCCGTCGGCGTTGCCGCGAATCACGGTCTCCCCGGGCAACGCGCCGTTTCGACGGATTCCGATTCCAGCAGTGTCGCAAGATCCGAGACGCGGTCGAGCCATTCAACATCGGCTTGTTCACGGACTTCGGGCGACAACCGCACGAAGAGGCGTTTCGCGCCCAGCAGCCGGCCCGGATGCAGACTGTAATAGCGGTCGAGATACGTGATGGTCTGATAGCATCGGGCCAGCAGCAGTTCCAAGGTTTCGGCGGTCAGGCGTCGCGGCTCGCCGATCGGCTCCAACACCACTTGCAGCGTCAGATGCGGATTGTCGGTCAGGAGTCGTTCGACGAGCGATGCGGCGACGTTTCGATCGCGTCGGAAATCGGACGAACGCAACCAGAGCGTGAAACACAGTCCGGGCGATGCGGGCAGGACCGCCGTCGGGTGATCGGCTTGTCCGAGGACGTCCAGATCCACGCGGCAACCGCGACCGTCCGCGGCCTGAGCGTCGAACGCCTCCAATCGCGGCGGCGGCATCGGATCGAATTCGGCGCCGAACGCCTCCTGCGATTCTTCCATCAGCCCGTACATCTGCTCGACGTTCAAGGTGGGCGTCTTCAGCACATAGTACGGCGGCCACGGTTGATAGCGGAGTCCCAACCGTTTCGCTTCGCTTCGAAACGCCGTGCCCGGCAAAATCGACAGATTGAACACTTGCGCTTCCGAATAGGCGTGGGTTGTCCGCAAGAAGTCGATGCCGCGGCGTACCGAATCGACGGTGTCGCCGGGCAGGCCGACAATCAGATCCACGAGCACCTTGACGCCTTCGTCCCTCAAGGCCTGGACGCCCCGCTGAAACGCCGGCAGATCGACCGGGCGTCCCATCAAACGCCACGCTTGCGGCTCGACCGATTGCAGTCCGATTTCCACCTCTTGGAAGTTTGCGGCTCGGAGCAATCGAGCGGTGGAAGCGTCGATTCCTTCCGCGCGCAGCTCGCCCGAAAAGGCCAGTTGTCGCTGGGGGTTGTGTTGGGCCAAAAGACGCAGAAAATCGCAGAAATCCGGGCGTTGATTGAGCGTCGGATCGAGCAGCGTCACCTCGCGGGCCCCGTGTTCCACGGCGTAACGCAGATTGTCCGCGATTTGTTCGGCCGACAAATAACGCGGCACATGGTTGCTTTTGGGATAGTAACAATACTTGCAGCCGAAACGACAGCCGCGAGCGGTTTCCAACAACATGCGATGGCGGTCGTCCAACTCCAAAATGCCCTCGCGATAAGGCGACGAGACGGCGTCCAAACCGAAGGGCTGCCCAACGCCCGGGCCCACGCGATCGGGCAAAGCGTCCGCCCGATCGTCGGCGAGTCGACCGAGCAATTCGGCAAACGCCGTTTCGCCTTCTCCGGAGATGGCATGGTCGATCGCCGGCTGTCCAAGCACCCAAGTGTTGTCCGGGGTGATTTCGGGCCCGCCAACGACGACCCTCATTTCGGGATCTCGCCGCTTAAGTTGTTGGGCAATCCAAAGCGTGCGTTCGACGTTCCAAACGTAACAGGAGAAGCTGACCACGCGCGGACGCCGAGCCAGGATCGCGTCGATCAGCCCTTGGTCGCCCAGCGTGTTGGCCCATCGCGTCGGAAACAACTCAAGGTCGTGGAGCCGGTCCAATCCTTGGCGTCGGGCAAAGAGCATCAAGCAGGCCGCCGCCAACGGCACATTGCCCTCAACCGGATCCATGCCCGGCGGTGGAACCGGCAACTGCACCAACAACGTTTTCAGTCGATCCATGGTCGTCTCAAGATGGCCGCAACGGCTCGCAAGCGGCATGCGAGCCGCAGTCCGACCTCCGCGAAGCGTTTTTTTGCCGTTTTCGGACTTCGCGGGCCGACCACCATTGTAACCGACCGAGCCGGGTGGTTTCCATCCCGACGTCCAGCCAACTCGGATGGGCGTCTGTTGCATCCCGATGCGTCTCGCGCGGTTGGCCGACGCCTCGATTACGATTCGGCGCCGTCCCAATCGTCGAGAAAGGCCGACGAGATGCGACGGTAAAACGCCTGCCCGAGATCGCGCCGTCTGCGTTGATGTCCGATCGCCGGCCATGCGGCGGTGTCTTTCAGCTCCGGCATGATCTCGAGGATCTGCTCGGCCAGCATTTCGGCCAATCGGCGAACGCGCGGCTGCCGGGCCTCTTCTTGGAGCGAACGGACCGTCTTCATGACTCGCAGCAATTGCGCCCGCAACCGCACCGGAGGCGACAGTTCGCCATCGGGATCGCGCAACAGTTCGGCGGCCGGCACTCCGAGCGCTTTTTCCCAGCCGTAAAGATCGCTCAACCGCAGATCCGCGGAAGGATCTTCTTGTCGTTCCACTTCCTGGATCGACACGCCCAGCATTTGGGCGACGCGTCGCGAGGCGATTCGCTCCTGATGACGCACCTCGCCCAGACGATGCAGCGGTCGTGCGGGACAAGCCGCTACGGATGCTGGTGGAATGGGAACGGCCCCTGCGGCAACAACACATTGATTCATGGCAGTCATGGCAGACTCCTTCTTCCCTCCTGCCCACCCATGAGCACACCCCATCGCACGGATATGTCGGACCGATCCCAAGCCGCCGTTTCGCGCCTCGACGTTTCCCGCCCTGGGAAACCTGGCCGACGGGTTCAGGATTGGTCCTTCTGAACGACCGCCGGATGCGGCCGTTGATAAGGAAGATCGTTGGTGACGTCCTCGTTTCGACGTCGCTTTGGGAAGAAGCAACCATCGTGCCGTCGAGGCCGAAAGCTGTCGATTTTTACAAGATGGCGCGCAAGTCGTTTTTGTGTAATGACTTGCAGGCACGCGACGATATCATGCGACGAACCGACGCCACGGGATATTAAAAACCCGGCTGTATGATTTTGCAGCATCGGGCCACCGAATCGCACATTCCGGCCGCTACGGGACGTCGGTCACGCGGATTTTCAGATGCCCCAGCATCTTCACCACAGGCAGCATCGCGCTATAGGCCGACGCCCCTTTCAGATTGGTGTGGGCAATTTTCAGATGCGCAGCCCCGATGCCGCCCAGCGCCAGCGTGCCGTCGATCGGAATCCACCGCCGGTCGATGTAGACCTCCGTCCACATGTGATATCCAAAGGCCTGCCCGCCCTCCATGTAGACCAGACCGAAAGCCACCCGGGCCGGAATGCCGCAGGCGCGACATAGCGCCGCCAGCAAGACGGCGTGCTCCGTGCAATCGCCCTCATGCGATCGGGCCACTTCCGCCGCCGTGGCAAACGCCTGACTGAAATCCTTTCGCCGAATCGAGTCGTGAACGAATCGCTCCAACGCCACGGCGACGGTCCAAGGATCGCGGCGATCGCCGGCCACGGCCTTTGCGTCGGCGACAATCTGCGGGTCGTCGCTCTCGATGTAGTTGTTGGGCGTCAAATCGTCGTCGGTCGGTCGGTCGTCCGCCGCGGCGTCGTTGCCTTCGAACCGGCGGCCCGGCCGAACGGAATACACCGTCACCTCGGCTGTGTGGGCGTCGATCGAGCGGACCGCCTGGCTCGGCCCGACGGCCAGCGACCTCGCCGGATCGCCGTTGTCCAGTTGCACGAGATAGCGGACTCGCCGCGTGTGATGAGCGTCTTTCAACGGGCGGTCCAACGGAACCAACATGCTGGGCAGCAGGTCCAGGTCGGCCGTGTCCGAACCGGCCAACGCCTCGGCCTTCGTCGCTCGATAGACTTCCAACCCCATCATCGGGCATGTGGTTTTCAGCGTCTCTCCGTCGCGGTCGGTCCAAATCGTGCCTTCGATCGTCTGCCCATCCGCCAGCCGCGTGACGGTGTCGATGCGCAGCAACGTGCGTTTTCCGCCGGGCAGATCGGTCGGCTCCCAACCCTTGGCGTTCATTTCCACGTCGCCCCGTTGATTGAGCCCGATCATGAGCGTTCCGACCGTGCGGCGTTGGCCGGGCTGCATCGGCTTGCGACCGAGCGATTGCTCCATGGCCAACGGTCCGCCCGAACCGGCGGGCCAAGCGATCGATTCGCGCGTGGCGACGTTCGCGTCCGCGCGCGTCTCCATGTCGAGCCGTTCGCCGCGAACTTGGCCAGTGGTGCGGATCGGCTTTTGTCCCATGCGCACTTCGGTCTCGAAGCGAAGGAGTTGACCGTCCGGCGTCTCGACGCTGGTGGTCTGAATGTCTTGCGTCGCGGTTTGCCCGGCTCGATTGGCGGCCATGTGATTGAGGCTTTCGACGCGAACGATCGGCCGGTCTGCTTCACGAGCGTCGCGCACCGTCGTGCGGCCGTAGCCGATCCGTTTGCCTTGCATGCGATAGACTTCCCACCACTCGCGGCCGGACGAATCGGCGGCCTGTTCCGAATGCGCCGCGGCGGTTTGGGTTGGCCGTTGGGACAAGTCGGCGACCGGCGCCGCCTCGGAGTTGCCGTTACAGCCGACCAACATCCACCATCCGAAGAACGTGATTCGTGCGAGGGCGAAGAAAAAACGGTTCATGGAAAATCTCGGTGAGAAAGGGATTCGACAGGCGCGGCCCCGTTGCACGATCGCCCCCGAACCAGGGCCTTCCCGCAGTGTACCGCGAAGGCCGACGTTTTGCCACCACGGCCGCACGCAAACTCTTCGCCATCGGAGGTTCTCGCCGCCATTTTGGGAAGTTTGTCGAGCGACGGGCGTCCTCGGCGGCAAGCCGCGTTTTCCGGTGCTACATTAACGTAACCGGTTTTGGTTCGACATGAATCAAACCACAAAAACAAGGCAAGATTAACAAAGTTTTCCGTCTGAACCACGGCCAACGCGAGGCGTTTGAGGGATATTCCGATTTTTCCGCCCCCGCAAGAGGTTCTTGCGAAAAGCGAGATCGCCAACCCACATCGGTGCAAAGCGTAACCTACGGTTAGATAGAAAGCGGACAACCGTTGCCCCGCCAGTTTCGTATCGTTTGTCCTTAGAATGAGAACATCGATGGGTTTCCTCAAACGATTTTTTCGTAACGTATTCCGCGAAGGCGCGATGCCGGTCGGCGTCAGCAGCTTCGAGCACCTCAGCGAGGAGGAGCTCGAGTCGCATCTGGGCGTGGCCCAGTACGGCAAGTTTTCGCTGACCGAGGCCGTTCGTCCGTCGTACGATCTCCAGGTGGTCCCCACCGAAGGCTATCGTCACGACTACTATCGCGATGAGCAAACCCAGAGCAACGTGCCGGTGCTGATGGCCGCCGTGTCGCGCGAACACCTGTTCGAGACCTTCCTCGATTTGCTCGACCCCTTGGGATTCACCGTCGACGTCGTATTGGAAACCAGCCACAATCGGCACAGCAAGGGCCACTCCGACCTGTACCGCGAACACATCGACCTGCCGGTCCTGAAGAGCGTCCTCTACGAATACGAGGACCTGTTGCTCAACGACGGCTGCACCGGTCTGGCCGTGCTCAACCCCGACATCCCTCAAGAAATCCAATTCGACGAACACAAGCTGCTGATCGTCTACGGCGACCGGTTGACCAACTACGAAAACATTTTGGCCGAACGCCAGGTCGACTGCAACGAACAGATCCGCTTCGTCACCGAGGCGGAGCACGTCCACTCGTCGAGCGACGTCTACGCCCAGCAATTTGATGAACTGCGCACCCGGCTCGGCATGGACTGCGATTTCATGGAAGGCCACGAAACCGGCGACTGGGGCCAAGAGATTCGCGGCTAAGACCGTATTCCCAAAACCTGTTGAAACCGTTCCGAAGGCGCATCGGAAACCGGTTCTGGGATAAGCTCTAAGGCAGATAGGCGTCCAACACGACCGCCCCGGGCTGAGGCGTCAAACGAACTTCGCCCAGCGACGCGGGCAACAGCAGAGTTCCGCCTTGCGTCAGCGCCGCGACGGCCGGATCGCCCTCCACGACGACTTGCCCCTCGAACACCGTCAATAGATGACATCGGCGATCGCCGCCGATCAGCTCCGGCCGGTCGAGCGTCCAACGGTCGAGCACAAACTTGTCGCATTGGGCCAATCGCGTCGTCCAAGGACGGTCCGTGGGCCGAGGTTTCTGGGCCTCCACCGGTCCCCGACCGAAATCGACCACATCGAGTCCCTGTTCGATGCGCAAGGGCCGCAGTTTCCCGTCGGGCCCGAGTCGGTTCCAATCGAACAATCGGTAGGTGACGTCGCTGGCCTGTTGGATTTCCGCGACCAGCAGTCCGGCGCCTAAGGCGTGAACCGTGCCGGCCGGCACCAACACGCAATCACCGCGACGCGCTTCGATCGTGTGCAAACACGGCTCGCAACGGCCCTGACGAATCGCCGAGTCCAATCGGGCGCGGTCGACGCCCGGCTCCAGGCCCGCGTAAATCACGCTGCCCGGCTCGGCCTGCATCACGACCCAAACCTCGGTTTTGCCCAGGTCGGGCGGCGTCAACCTCGCGGCCTGTGCATCGTTCGGATGGACCTGAAGGCTGAGCGTCTGCCGACCGTCGAGAAATTTAGCAAGCAGCGGGAACCGCCACTGTGGGTCGTGACGGCCCAACAGTTCCTCGCCCCGTTGCGCCGTCAACTGCTCCAGCGTGGCGCCCGCCAAGGGGCCGAACTCCACGATGCTCTGATCGGCGTCATGGTCGCAGACTTCCCAACTTTCGGACCAGTCGTCGCCCGGAGGGAGCCGCTTGCCCAACACGGTCTCAAACCGTCGACCGCCCCAAATCGCTCGCTTGAAGATCGGTCGAAATCGCAGCGGATAAAGCGGCACGTTGGACACCAGCCCGGCTCCTGTTTCCATGACGACGCCCCGGTCGGATTATGACGATTTTCCAACGGTGAAACAAGGGCGGGTCGCGCCGGCGTCTTGACGACGCCACGGACCGCGAGTAGACTGATCGACGGTCTTTTGAGCGTTTTTGCGGCAGTAACTCAGTGGTAGAGTAGTGCCTTCCCAAGGCACCTGTCGAGGGTTCGATCCCCTTCTGCCGCTCTTGATCTACCTCCAGCCGAGATAAAAAATCGGCGTTGCCCGCCAACGGTCGGCCACGCGGCTTGAACGCCAACGGAGGGGGCGGTAACCACTCTCCGCGACTGAAAGAACGTTTTGGGCGGCAGCGCGGCGTCCCAAGAGAAGAGAGCGGTCCGCACTGTTCAGGGCTTCTTTTGCGTTCAAACCTTATCCCAGAAAATAATTCCTCCCCTTTTGCACTCCCCTTTCCGTCCCCCAACACCAAGTCTTTTACTGTCGGCAGCAATAGTCTGCAATTGCGGTGATGAGCCACCACAGCGCAAGAAGAACAAGGACAGAATAGCTAAGTCGATTTGCCCAACGCACTGCGGCGGCAACTCGCTCGGGTGGAATCTCCGGGTGGCGCGATTCCACAACCTTTCGTTCAACACGGACCGTCGCAATGTAATATGGCACTAGTGCTCTGTCAGTCGTGGATTGATGGATAAAGTCGTTTCAGTTTGATACGGGCGTCGGCCGTCGTAAATCGCCAGTCGATCTTGGATTTGTGGGTGTTGCGGTCCTGCTCCCATACGGCTACTT
>JBDKTJ010000061.1:0-10463 GCA_039698075.1 Thermoguttaceae bacterium
CCATCGACCCGACGCGATCCGAGCCGTACATGCTCGGGCTGCGGGCCGCCCGAACGCTCGACGATCTGGAAGGGCTGAAATGGGCAAGCCTCGGCATCGCCGGTCAGGCGTGGCCCAAAGAACAAAATGACGTTTGGCAAGCCGGCATCGGCGTCGCCCGCGAAGTCGTCGAACGGCTTCGCAAAGCGGGCCGCACCGAGGAGGCCGACAAGTTCCAAACGGCCTTGAAGCAAGCCATCGCCCGCGATTGCGTAGCCATCGTCACCTGGACCGGCGACGCCGACGTCGACGTGTTGGTCGAGGAGCCCAGCGGAGCGGTCTGCTCGTTGCGCAATCCGCGCACCACGGCCGGCGGCCTCATGTTGGGCGACGCCCTTTCGCAAACCGATCACGACAACTACGGCGCGCACAGCGAAGTCTACGCCTGCCCGAAGGGCTTTAGCGGCACGTACCGCCTGTTGGTGCGACGCGTCTGGGGCACGCTCACGTCCGACAAAGTGAACGTCGAAGTGATCACCCACTTCCGCGGCGAGAAAACGGCCAGCATCCGCAAGAACATCTCCTTGAACAAGAGCGAAGCCATGGTGATCTTCGAGTTGGCCGACGGCCGGCGAACCGAGTCGCTCCGCGAGCAGCAAGTCGCCAACGCCGCCAGCAACCAACTCGCCGTGAATCAGCAAGCTCTGACGCTGACCCAAAAAATCAATTCCGCCGTAAGTCCGTTGGCCATGCAAGACGCGTCGGAATCGCAAGAGAACGCCGCCTATACGGCCGCCGCCATTCGATCAGGCAAGTATCCCTATCTCAGCGGCGGCGCCGTTGGCTATCAACCGGTAATCACGTTTATTCCTGCAGGAACCAACGTGGCCTATCAAGCAGTTGTCTCGGCCGATCGCCGGTATGTCCGATGCACGATCTCTCCGAACGGCAATGCGTCGGGAATGTTCCAAGAAATCGGGGATGTCACCACCTACAATTTCGTCACTGGTTCAAGCAGCACCAGCAGCGGAGGCGGCTCGTCGGGCTACAGCGGCGGCGGCAGTTTCTGACCCCAACGCCACTGTTCCAACGTCTGATCGATCGGCAATCCCCGGCTTGGGAGTTCCGTCGTGTCGAAGCCGCGCGAACGCTGCAATCCTGTGGAACACTCGAAAAGTTTGGCGGATTCCAGTCGAACGGAAGAATCGAACGCCCCAAGACGACTCGCAGCAGCGGCTGCTTGCGGCCTCCTGTTGCTCGCCGTCGTTCTGACGTTCGGCCGCACAATCGCCGGTGACTTCGTCATCCTCGACGACGACGTCTGCGTGTCCGAGAATCCTTGGGTCGCCCAAGGCCCGACCGTCTCGTCGCTGGGCTGGGCCTTCACCAACCGTCTGGTCGGCAATTGGGATCCACTCACCTGGATTTCCCACATGATCGATTGGCGGCTTTTCGGCTCCTGGGCCGGCGGCCACCATCTGGTCAACGTGCTGTTGCACGCGGCCACCACCGTGTTGCTGTTTTTCGTGCTGCGATTGATGACCGACCAACTTTGGCCCGCCGCGCTGGCCGCCGCTCTTTGGGCCGTCCATCCCCTGCGCGTCGAGTCGGTCGCCTGGATCACCGAACGCAAGGACGTGCTCAGCGGCCTATTCTTCGCCCTGACGCTCTGGGCCTATGCCCGCTACGTCCGACAACGGTCGATCGCCCGCTATGGGTTGCTGTTGGCCCTGCTCACAGCCGGCTTGATGTCCAAGCCCATGTTGGCCACCGTGCCCGGCGTGCTTCTGTTGCTCGACTACTGGCCGCTGAGCAGGGTGAAGGGAGGAGGGGGGAGTGAGAAGCAGGATGGAAAATTTCCTGCGGGGCTCTTCCTGGTGTTGCTCGAAAAACTTCCGCTCCTGCTGCCGGTGATCGCTTGCACCGTCGTGACGATCTGGGCTCAACATTCCGTCGAATACGAATATGGATCGTGGTCGTGGCGGATCGGCAACGCCGCGATTTCCTACGTCGTCTACTTGCGGCAATTCTTCTGGCCGGTCGACTTGGCGTCGTTGTACATGCGTCGCCCACCGATCTTGCCGCTTTGGCAAGTCTGGGGATCCGTCGCCCTGCTGGCCGCGATCTCCGGTTTCGTCTGGTCGTTGCGCCGCCGATGTCCTTATTTGTTGGTCGGTTGGTTCTGGTACTTGGGCATGTTGCTGCCGGTCGTCGGATTGGTGCCGTTCGGCAATCAAGCCCCGGCCGACCGGTTCACCTACCTGCCGCAAATCGGACTGGCGGTCGCCGCGGCCTGGACCGTGGCCGATCTGTGTCGCCGGGGATTCGTTCTCCGACGAACTCTCGTCGCCGGATCGGTTCTGTCGCTTCTCGTCCTCATGGGCGCGTCCTATCGGCAGACGTCGTTCTGGCGCGATGGCGAAACCCATGCGCGACGCAGCTTGGCATGCACCTCGCAAAACTATCGGGCGCACACGATGCTGGGCAACGCTTTGGCTCGGCAAGGCCGTACGAACGAAGCCGTAGCCGAGTTCCAAAGGGCCTTGGCCATCCAGCCCGACTTCGCCGACGCCTCCTACAATCTGGGCGTCGCGGCCGCCGCGCAGGGTCGGCCCGATCGCGCGATCTTCTACTATCGCAAGGCGATCGCCGCCAGCCCGGACCACGCCAACGCCCACAACAATCTCGGCGCCGCGCTGATGCAGTTCGGCCGGATCGACGAAGCCATGAAACACTGCCAAGCGGCCCTCCAAGCCAACCCGGAATTGTCCGAGGCCTATTTCAATCTCGGCAACGCGATGTTTATCTATCGCCGGCTCGACAAGGCCGAGGCAAGCTACCGAAAAGCCCTCGTCATTCGGCCCAACTACGCCGAAGCCTGGTACAATCTCGGCCTCGTCTGCGAGCAACAAGGCCGGCTCGATCTGGCCGCCGCGAGTTTCCGCGACGCGATCCGCCTGCGGCCCAACTTCCGCGAAGCCCTCGCAAGTCTCAACGAGCTCGAACGAAAGCGGGGCGTGGACCACCGTACTCCGTGAACGCGGGCTTCCGATCAGTGCGGCTTTCGGAGCACGCCGGGATAGACGTCCAAGTCGAGGTCCTCGGTCAATCCGGCCTTCCACCGTTCGACGGCGATCGCGCCCATCACGGCGTTGTCGGTGCATAGCCGCGTCGGCGCGATTTGCAACTCGACGCCGTTCCGCCCAGACTCTTCGTGCAGCCGTTCGCGCAGTCGGGCGTTGGCCGCCACGCCGCCCCCGACGCACAAGTTTTTCATCCCGGTTTGCCGCAACGCCGCCATCGCCTTGCCCACCAGACAGTCGACCACGGCCTCTTGAAAGCTGGCCGCCAGATCGCAGTGGAGAGAGGAGAGAGAAATCTGAATTCGAGCCTCTCCCCTCTCCCCTCTCCCCTCTCCCCTCTTCTCGATCGCGTATCGCACGGCGGTTTTCAGGCCGCTGAAACTGAAATCGAGCCGATCCTCGCGTAGAAAAGCCCTGGGAAAGGCGAAGGCTTTTGGATTGCCTTGCTCGGCGGCCCGGCTGATCGACGGTCCGCCCGGATAGGGCAGCCCCAGCATCGCCGCCACCTTGTCGAAAGCCTCGCCGGCCGCATCGTCGATCGTCCCGCCGAGGAACTCGAAATCGACCGGCCCCCGGCAACGATACAAACTGCTGTGCCCTCCGCTGACGATCAACCCGATGCAAGGAAACACGTCGCGCTGGGCCGCCACGCGGCAGGCGTAAATGTGGGCTTGCAGATGGTTGATCGCGATCAACGGAATTTGTCGGGCGACGCACAGGGCCTTGGCCGCCGCCAGCCCGACCAGCAGCGAGCCGGCCAATCCGGGCGTGTTGGCCACAGCCACGGCGCCGATCTCCGACATCGTCAGCCCCGCCTGGCGAAGCGTCTCATCGACGACCGGCAAAATCCGCTCCAGATGGGCGCGTGAGGCGATCTCCGGCACGACGCCGCCGAAGCGACGATGCAACTGGTCTTGCGAGGCGACCACGGACGCCAGCACCTCCAACCGATCGTTGACAATCGCCGCAGCGGTTTCGTCGCAGGTGGTTTCCAGGGTGAGAATGTTCACGCTACCGCGCCTTGGCCAACTCGGCCGTCAAATAACTCACCGCGGCCTGCAACTGACGATCTTCAAACGCCGCCTTCTTCTTGTCCTTGGCGTCCTTCTCGTCCGTCTTGTCCTTCGACGCCGCCGGCTGCTTCGTCGCCTCATCGCCATGATGGGCGGGCGGCAAAATATCGCGGTCGCGGCGCTCGCGGATCAATGCGGCCATCTCGCGGTCGCTCAACTTGATCTCAAACCCCTTGTCCGGCATCACGCCCCACTGCTCGCTCGGCTTCGCATCGGGAAAACGGTGGATATTTTTGCCGTTCGGACGCCGATAGCCGGCCGTGGTCAGCTTCAACGCGCTTCGGCCGTCCTCCATCTCGATCACGTTTTGCACGCTGCCCTTGCCCCAAGTCCGTTCGCCGACGATCACTGCCCGTTTGTGGTCCTGCAAACAAGCGGACACGATCTCGCTGGCGCTGGCGCTGAAGCGATTCACCAGCACGACGACCGGAAATCCCTCGAACGTGTCTTCCTTGTGCGCGTCCCAAGTGCGTTCGGGACTGTTCCGGCCTTGGGTGCTGACGATCCGACCCTCGGCGACGAACAAGTCGCTGACCGCGATGGCCGAATTGAGCAGCCCGCCGGGATTGAACCGCAAATCCAAAATCAGCCCGCGAATTTTCTCGGCCTGCAACCGCGTCAACACCTTTTCCAATTCGCCGGCGGTGTCGCGGCTGAAAATCGTCAGCCGCACGTAGCCGATGCGATGTTTGGGATCGAGCATGTAATTCCACGTGCCGTCGGCGTTGTGATGATCGCCCAACACGGTGTCGACGTGAATCCGTTCGCGGCGAACCTTCACGGTCTGCTTGCCGTCCTGGCCCGTGTGCGAGACGGTGAGCGAAACGGTCGTGCCCTCGTCGCCCTTGAGTTTTTCGACGGCCTCGTCGAGCGTCAGTCCGTCGGCGCTCTTGCCGTTGATCTCCAAAATGCGGTCGCCGGCTTGCAAACCCGCCCGGTAGGCCGGCGTGCCGTACAGCGGACTCAGAATCCGCAACTGCCCGTCTTCCGAGGTGATCTGAATGCCGATGCCGCCGAACTCATTTTCCATCCCGCTGCGAAACCGTCCGAACTCTTCCGGCCCGATGTAGTTCGAATAGGGATCCAGCTTGTTCAACACGCCTCGAATGGCCGACTCGACCAACTCGCGACGATTCACCTTTGTCACGTAATTCCGCTCGACCTGATCGATCGTATCGACCAGCGTCTTGTATAGCTCATAGTCGTCGTCCGCCGGCTTTTTCTTCGCCGAGTCGGACGTGGCGCCGAGCAGCGGCAACGCCACGACAAAAATCGCCAGACCAACCCACCATCGCAAGGCGCGCAACATGAATCTCTCACTCCCTTCTGGGAAGACAACCGATCCTCCCTGAAGTATAGGAGAATCTGGCAGACTGGGCAAGATGAGTTATTGCTCCGAGACCTGCACGTGATGCACCCACGCGGGCGGAACATTTCGCAAAACCGCTTCCCGACAGATTTCATGCGGCCCCAACACCGCGTGCAACGCCTGCCCGATGCCGCGCAAACGCCTCCGCTCGGTCGGACCGCTCACCAGCGACCTGGCCCGACGCACGGCGATGTATTCAAAAAATGACAGCACGCCGCCGGGCGCCAGCAAACCGGTCAACACGGCCAGAATGCGCTCCACCTCGGACGCCGCGAAATTGTTCAACGGCAATCCCGACACGATCCGGTCATAACGCCGATCGTTGGGCAAATCCTCGACCGGGCAATGCAACACCCGCGAGCGATCGGCCGCCGGCTGAAACTCGGGATCCTGTTGGAATCGCTCCCGCAATCGACGGACGAACGTCTCGTTCAGCTCGACCAGATCGAGCCGGTCGCCGGACCCCATGTCGGAGAGGATCCGCCCGGTCACTGCGCCGGTGCCAGGCCCGACTTCGAGAATCGTGCACGGCCCGGTCGAAGGCTCGCGCACGTAACGGCACAACGCCGCCGCCAACCGTCGACCGCTGGGCAACACCGCGCCCGTGGTGTGAAAAGTGCGGAAAAATTCCCGGAAAAACAGGGCTCGGTCCGTCAATCGTCGTTTCATCGTGTCCGGATTCTACCGCGCGGCGTGGTCCGACGCCATGCGTTCCGACACGAGAACTTGCGAGCCCTGGGCCGGCACGGACGAACTTCGCGACACCACCTTGGGCGTCGCCGCCCGAGCCGCGACCGACGATCGCGGTCTGTGCATGCTGCGTGCGGCGATCTTCTGTTTTTCGACGGGCGACAGCGGCGGCGCGATCTTGTCCAGCTTCTGCTTGAAGCTCGCGTATTCCTCGTGCGTCAGGACCGATTGGGCATGAGTCAGAATCGCCGTCCGCTCCGACGGACTAATCTGACCGTCGGCCAACGCGTAACAGACCTGGTCCCGCACCCCTTGACGCGACGCCAACACCGCTCGGCTGCCCGACCGGAACCCCGGAAAGATCGACGAGTCGTTGGTCGACGCCGGCGTCTGCGGCTTCGCGTCCACCGCCGCAGCGGTCTCGATGCCAAGGGTCACAAGGGTCAACACGGCTGCAACACGCACGGTCCATCGGCTTCGCATAGAGTGGTTCCTTTGGAAAATCCCTTTATGTCATCGGAATCGGATTTCCAGGAACTTAACGTACAAGACTCCCAACCGGCATAGTTTCACGAATGCGAGGGCGAAAAAACGCTACAACCGCTAATGTTTACCTATTTATTGTATTTTAACACGTAAGAAAGCATTCCAAGGCCCTGCGAAATCGCAAGCGATGGGGACGCTTTGAGAAGGAAAACGGCTTTCGCGGAAGAGCGTCCGCGCCTATTTTCCAGTTGGAACGATGATCAGAAGTCGTACCAAAGGCCCATGCCGATCTGTTCTTCAAATCGGTTGACAAACTGCCACTGTTCGCTCATACCGTTGAAATACTGCATGCCGATGCGCAACAGATGGCCGGTGCGGCCGCGCCATTGCCAACCGGTTTGGACCGATACGTTGCCGCCGTAATCGTTCTCCTCGCGCAAGTGTCCGTTGACGGCGAAGAACGGCGATCCGCGTGCGCCGGTGGGTTCCGGGGAGCTGTAGTCCGCCCCGACCTTGAATCCCCACGGCTTCGCGCCGCCTTCGGTGGCAAATGCGTAGTCCACTTCGCCGTAGAGCCGCAGACTGGGATTCAAATAGACGGCCATGCCGCCGACCGCACATTCTTGGACATAGTTGGTCCGTTCAAACGTCGGATTTCGAACCAGATACTCGTCGCCGATATGCGAGCAGAAGTGGTTGTAGCCGACCTTGAATTCCCAAGGACCTTGGCGAGTGGTCAACACCATGCCGGCCCGAAAATCGACGTCGTCCACATCGCGCTCGTGATCCATGTTCATTCGCGGAAACGCGGCGCCTTCAATGTCCAATTGCCAGCCTTGCGGCCAAAGATCGTTGTCGGTGCCGTAGCGGAGCAACCCGATTCGGGCGCCGAGCGTGGCGTCCCAATACCAGTCCGAATTGCGGTCGTGGACCCATTGGCTGCCCATGCGAGCCTCGCGTGTGTCGGCCAGATACGACTTGTACATCAACCCGGTCGGCAGGATTTGCCAACTCCACGGCTCGTCGCCGCCCAAGTTGCGTTCCACATAGCCGTTGATGTCCAGCGGTCGATGGTTTGCGAACAATTCGCTCGGTTTTGGCGTCGCGTTGGGGTCGATCGGCGGATAGACCGAGCTCGGATCGTTGGGCAACGGGGCAGGCGTCGTGTAGGGTTGCAACGCCAGATTGGTCGACGTCGTCGACGGATACTGCGACGAGGGTGAAGGATACGCCGCCGTCGACGGATACGCCGCCGCGGGAGACGCCGACGTCGAGGGATACGGATAGGCCGGTGCGTTGTAGGGCACCATCTGTTGCGGCGCGGTGGTCGACGAAAGCGTCTGCGCCGAAAGCGGCGCGGCAACGAGGCCCGTCAACACCATCACGACAAAAAGGCGATGGACGGACATGGCAAAATCCTCCAACCCCAAATCATTCCCAAGGATACGCAGAAAGGGGCGGTAGTGTAACGATTTCCCCGTCCGATTGGGATATCAGTTTTAGAATCACGCAACCTGTTGTCTAAAAAGCATTTACGGATCGTTTTGGTCGCCACGCCTCCCGCACGACGGACCATCGGAAGGCCTCGGCGTTGGCTCGACGCGGCAGGGGCGGTATAATCTCCGGATTGCCAACCGCGAGAACCCACCCACGATGCAACCCTCCGCCGCCATCACGTCCGACGATCCCAAAATTCGCGTCGGCGCGGTCGCCTACTTGAACGCTTGGCCGCTGTACTTCACGTTGGCCCAACACGCCCCGCACGCCGAACTCGTGGTCGATCTGCCGAGCCGTCTGGCCGAAGCGTTGGCCGCCGGCCGGCTCGACGTGGCGATGATCCCGTCGATCGAATACGCCCGCAATCCCGGCTACACGATCATCTCCGACGCCTGCATCGCGTGCGACGGCCCGGTCCAAAGCGTCAAACTGTACAGCCGCGTGCCGATCGAACAGATTCGCACGCTCGCACTGGACGAAGGGTCTCGGACGAGCGTCGCCCTGACGCAGATTTTGCTGCGCGAACGATACGGCGTGCATCCCAAAACTTGCCGGCTGCCGATCGGAGCGGTCGTCGACGACGTGTCCACCGACGCCGTGCTGCTGATCGGCGATCGAGGGATGCTGCCGGCCGTGGGCCATTTCGCCGTCGAGTGGGACTTGGGCCAAGAGTGGTCGCAATGGACGGGCCTGCCGTTCGTGTTCGCGGTGTGGATCGCGAGGCCGGGCGTCGACCTGGCCGGTTTCGAGACCCAACTGGCCGCGGCGCGCGACGACGGCGTCACGCGATTCGAGCAAATCGCCCGGCAGGCCGCCCCGACGATCGGAGTGGCCGAGGCCGATTGCCTCACCTACTTGCGCGACCATCTGAAGTTCCACTTCGGTCCGCGGCAGCGTCAAGCGTTGGAGCTGTTTTACGAATTGGCCGGGCATCACGGTCTGGCCCCGACCGGCGTGCAGCTATCGTTCTATCGTCCGTCGTGACGCAAGGCGTCGAAACACGCCCGCACGCGTCGCTCCACTTCGGCCACCAACTCGTGCTCGGTTTGACCGGCGAACTCCGCCGGCAAGATCGGCCGCCCGTAACGCACGCGAATCCGGCCCGGCCCGGGGAATTTCTTCCACCGCGGAAACGCCTGATACGCTCCGTCGATGGCCGCCGGCAAGATCGCCGCGTTCGTTCGGACCGCCAACGTGGCGAATCCCGCCCGAAACGGCGCGATCTCGCCGTCCCGCGTGCGAGTGCCCTCGGGAAACACCGCCACCATCTCGTCGTGCTTCAACCGCTTGAGCGATTCCTTGATGCCGCCCAATCCGAAACCGTCCCGATCGATCGGAATCGCATCGACCGAATGGAGCAACCAACCAAACGGCTTAAAGCGGAACAAACTCTTTCGGGCCAGGTAGTTCATCCGTCTCGGAACGCCGATGCCGATCAGCGGCGGATCCAGATGGCTCTGATGGTTTGAAACGACCAACACGCCGCCCGACGCCGGAATGTTTTCCCGGCCCGAAAAGCGGACCCGATAGACCACAATCGCCAAAAGCTGCAACAACCGTTGCAACAAGCGATACCACACGCGACTTGGCAAGGAACGTTGAGACATGGAGGAAGAAATAGGGATTAGGGATTAGGGATTAGATTCGGCATTTGTTCTTTTCTTCACGTTCTTTTACAATTTTTTCTAGACGATCCACGACCTGTTCCAACGTAAGGCCGTCCGTGGATACTTTGATGGCGTCCTTGGCGGCCCTAAGCGGACCGACTGCTCGGGCGGCGTCCTGTCGATCGCGCCGCTCTTGCGAGGCCAGCACCTGCTCGAACGTGACCGGCTCGCCCTGGGCCTGCAAATCGCGGAGGCGGCGTCGGGCCCGCTCCTCGGGACTGGCCGTCAAGAAGATTTTGCACTCGGCGTCGGGAAAGGCCACGGTGCCTTGATCGCGGCCCTCGGTCACAACGTTTTTCTCGGCCGCGGCCAGCCGACGTTGAAGCCCAACCAAATGTTCCCGCACCTGCGGATTGTCCGCCGCGTAACGTGTCACGGCCGTCACGTCCGACGCGCGCACCGCCTCGGTCACATCCTCGCCGTCGAGCAAAATCCGATCGCCGACGACTTGCAAGTCGATCGATCGGGCCAACCGCGTCAAATCGTCCGGCACGTCCCAATCCAGTCCAGCCCGCTTGCCGGCCAACGCCACGGCGCGATACATCGCCCCGGTGTCGAGAAATCGGAACCCCAGCCGTCGGGCCAGCGCCCGGGCCACGGTGCTCTTTCCGGCGCCGGC
>JBDKTJ010000062.1:0-67128 GCA_039698075.1 Thermoguttaceae bacterium
TTGTGAGCCTCCTTGCTCAATGCCTGGGTTGTTCAATCACCAAGCATTGTCCCGGAGGCTCGCGTTATAGTGATAGGTCAGTTTTTGCCCTTAAAAAGTGCAAAAGTCGAACTAAGAACGTGTTTTGAAAATTATGTTTTAGGTTTTGTGAGGCGTTTGGACATCGGGGAGAAATTCCGGGGACAGCATACATAATTATTCAGTTTTGTAGGGTGCGGCCGGACGCACCTTACGTGGCTTTCAGTCGCTTTAAGCTGCTTTACGGAACAGGTAAATCGCCCAGCCGACCGTGTCGCGGCCCCAACGCAGATAAGTCGTGCGTTGATGGGCAGTGCGGTCTAGGATCTCTTTGACGTCAACATCGCCCGGGTTTTCACGCGCATACTTTTCAGCTGCGTACCATTGAAGCGTTTCGTAGCGGTCCCAATCGTCTTGATTGCTGACTAGCGTGTAGAGCGGAAGCAAGCCTTCGCTTTCTCCTGCAAGCACATTTTCGTAGTGCGTTCCGAATATATCACGCTTGAAGTCCTCGGCAGCCAGATATGCGTCATCCGGCTCCTTTCTCCAGAAAGGCTCGCCGGCCAGAATAAGGCCGCCCGGTTTCGTCATCGCCTTCAAAGCGGCGAGAGTGCCTTTATATCCCTGATACGCCCAGGAAGCGCCGATGCACATGGTAAGATCAAAAAGCCGGTCGGGGCGGTAATCCGCGCCGTCCAGGTTGAGGATTTTCAGCGGAGCGCCGGGCGCCCGTTCCTTCAACCTTTTTTCTGTATCCGCCACAAAATACGGGGAGAGATCCACCCCGACCCCGGATATTTCGTATCGCTCCGCCAGCCTTGCAAGCGGCTCTCCCTTGCCGCAGCCAATATCAAGCACCTCGGCCCCTGGATTCAGTTTTAGCAACCCGAATAGTTCGTCAAGCTTCGTGATGCTCATCGGGTTGCAAACGGTGTGGCACTCGTGAATAACGCTGAAAAATTTCCACATGTCCATATGAAAGTCCATGAATGGATATCCTTCTTTTTTGCTATTGGGTTATTGCTGTTGCCGGAATCATGGACCGTCCCGTTCGTCCGGCCGCCTCGGGCGTCAAACAAACGGCGTGACGCCGGGAATGGCGATCGGATAGCGGCCGTCTTTGCCGGGCAGCACGGGCGGCTCGGCGTCGAAGGCATAAATCTTCGGGGCCAACGTCTGCTGCGAGTTGATCGCCTGGTCCCAAGTCAGACACTGGCCGGTGTAGTCGACCATGCGGCCAAGGATGCCCATCATCGTGCTTTGGGCCAGGTAGTCGCCGTTGTTGATCGTCTTGCCCGAGCGGATGGCGGCGAACAACTCCTCATGCTCGACGTTGTACATGCTCGGTTTCGGACCGGAGTATCGCCAGGAGGTTGCACCTTTGATGCGATTTTTCAAAATGTCGGCGCGGCCCTTCGTGCCGAAGAACTGATCGGAGATGTCGTTGAAACAGCCGCCCATCTGGCGACAGTAGGAAAAGACCTGAGTGCCGTTGGCGTATTCGTAGACGATGGCGTGATGGTCGTAAATATCGCCGAACTTCGGATCGGTGCGCACTTGTCGGCCGCCGAGCCCCCAGGCCCGAACCGGCGGCTGGTCGTGCATGGCCCAGGCCGCTTTGTCGAGACTGTGGACGTGCTGCTCGACGTTGAAATCGCCGGAGAGCCACGTGAAATAGTACCAGTTGCGAAGTTGAAAGACCATTTCGGTCCAGTCGGGCTGTCGAGGGCGCTGCCAGAGCGTGCCGGTCAAAAAGGTCTCGCGGATGGTCGTGATGTCGCCGATCGCGCCGTCCAGAATGCGTTTCATGGTCTCGCGCACGCCGGAGTCATAACGCCAGCACAGCCCGGCCACGAGGTTTAGGTTTTTCTTCTTGGCTTCTTCGGCGGACGCCAACACGCTGCGGACGCCGGGGGCGTCGACCGCGACGGGTTTTTCGGCGAAAACGTGTTTGCCGGCGGCGATGGCGGCCTTCAGGTGGGCCGGCCGAAAATGCGGCGGCTCGCACAGCAACACCACGTCGACGTCCGAGTCGATCAACTTCTGACCGGCGTCGAGTCCGACGAAACAACGGTCCGGGTCGACAGCCACTTTTTCGGCCACCAGTCGGTCGGCGGCGGACTTGTCCGCGGACCGTTTGGCGATGTTTGTCTTGATTGCCTTCAGACTGGTCTCCAAACGATCGCCGAACGCATCGGCCATGGCCACCAGTTTGCAGTTCTTGTCGGCGCTGAGCGCATTGACGGCGGCGCCGGTCCCGCGTCCTCCGCATCCGACGAGTCCGATCTTCAACACGTCGTCGCCGGCGGCGTGCGCGCTTCGACTGAGCGACAACCCGCCGGCCAACGCGCCGACGGCCGCCAGACTCGAGGTGGTTTTCAGGAAATCGCGTCGGTTTGAACCGGACGATGCGGCGACAACGGATCGTGGAGCCATCGGAGTGGTCCTTTCTGAATGGTCGAACGAGGTGGGATTTCTTTTATGGGGCGGGTCTCGTGAGCGATCCGACGAGATACGCGCACGAAAGGTCGAACTCAGCCATTTAGTCTACCAAAACCGCCGGGCCGAAACAAGCATTGCCGGCTCACCGAGGTTATCGGCCCTTCGTGAAAAATCGCTGAAACTCGGAGTCCACCTTGGGCAGCTCGCCGAACGCCTTGCGAAACTCGTCGATCCGCTGCTCGGGCTTGTCCTGCAACAGCGGCTTTTTGGCCGACAGCGTGCGGAGATAGGCGACGTAGTCTTTTTCGTGTTTTTTCAACAAGAAATAGGTCAACGCCCAGGACTCGGCGTAGGCGTCGACCGCTTGTTTTGCGTCCGTGAAGCGGCGGTCGTCGCGGAGCAGTGTTTCCAACGAATTGGCGGGTCGCGATCGCAGGTATTCTTGAAACCGTTCCAGCCGCGACGGATTGGCCGTCCCGATGCCGCTCCAGCCGCGTTTCATGCCGCCGCGCAGATCGGGCGTCTCAAAAAACATGGCGATGCCCTCGCTGAACCATCGTGGGCAGTCGCTCAGCCGCTGGTGCAGGCCGCAGTTGAAGGCGATCTGATGCGTGGCCTCGTGGACCACGGTCGCCACGGTTCGCGACGCGCCCGGCTGCGACAGAATCTGGTTGATCTTGGCCGACACGCCGCGACCGCCGCCTCGGCCGTCCGCGCCGGTGATGTCGTACATCGTCATCCGATTGGTCAACAGGCTGTAGTAGCCGCTGATCGACTCGCCGGCCGCGCCCAATTCCGACTGCGAAAATCGCAAGTAATCCGCCTTGTTGGCGAAAACGACCGCCACCAGCGGGAACTTCGGCTCGCTGAGCTCGACGCCTCGACGGGTCCAGTAGTTGTGAAACGCCCGATACAACTGCTCAAACAACGCGCCGCACCAATGGGCGTATTCCCGCGACGTGTTGTAGCAGATTAAATAATGCGGCGTCGAATAGATCTGAAACCCCTGCGGAAGCTCGGCCAACAACCGACGCCCCAACTCGTCGCGTCCCAACGACGAAAAAGCCGCGGCGTCGCTGGTCTTGCTGATTTTTTCCTCGGGCGGGATCAGCCAAAGCACGCCGTCGCGCGCCAACAACGCCAAACCGCCGTCTTGGGCCTCGATCAACACACGGCCGACCGCCTCCGACGCCTTCCCTTGTCGCCGCACGGTCACGTGATCCATGCCGAACGCCGGCAGCCATGCGGTCAGGAGAAACGCCAACCAAAAAAGAAGAGCACCACGGAGACACGGAGGGCACGGAGTAGGGCGAAAAAGCGACATAGCAGAGGGGGGGATGCAATGCAGTGTATGGGTGCTCGGTCGTTTCATCTCCATTTTACTACGCACGAAGGTAAAACGCAGCTTGAAAAGGGAAGATGTGGCTAAAATGGGGGGGCGGTTGGACGCGTTTTCGGTTTTCCGCGGTTTTGTTAGTACGACCTCGCTAGATCAGGCGCGTAGGAAACTCACCACGGAGACACGGAGAACACCGAGAAGCAGAAAAGATGTGCCGTGCGTCGCACCCCTGAGCAAGGTCGTCGCATTTTCGAGAACGGCGTCATGGCCCTAAGTTCTTATCCCTTTTGCCCTTCTGTCTCAGTGTTCTCCGTGTCTCCGTGGTGAACCCAGCGATGTGGTGGTAGATAGCCTGTTTTATCAAAAATATCCAGAATTTCGTCTTGGCGGGATGGGACTGGATTGGTATAGTCCCGCCCGCTTCTCTTTGCTTTTTGTGGACGTGTGTTGAAAAAAATCGGCCCCCGAGTGTCGGAAATGATCGGTATTTGCGGCCGCAGCATAGTTTGGTGGTTTCTCGGCGGGATATTCGTCCTGATGGCGGGCTGCGCCGATCTGGACATTTTGCCCGCCTGGGTGCCGTTTCAGGGACCGGTTTCCGACACGATGCCCGGGGTGGTGCCGCCGGTCGAGCGGATCGCCAAGATTCGGAAATTGTCGGAGGAGGCCGGGTCGGCCGGCGCCGAGCAAAAACAGCAGGTGTCGCGGCAGTTGGCCGAGTCGATTCGGGAAGAAAAAGACCCGCTGATTCGGATGGAAATCATTCGGGCGTTGGGTCATTATCCCGGTCCCGAGGCCGACACGGTGTTGAAGGCGGCCATCGCCGACCCGGACGTCCAGGTCCGTATGGCGGCGTGCGAGGCTTTTGGCAAGCGGCGCGACGCGGAGTCGGTCAAGTTGCTGAGCGAGACATTGCGGAGCGACGTGGACGCCGATGTGCGTTTGACGGCCGCGCTTGCGTTGGGCGAAACGAAGAATCCCGAGGCGGTGCCGGCGCTGGGCGAAGCGCTCAACGATTCCGATCCGGCGATGCAATATCGGGCGGTTTTGTCGTTGAAACAGGTCACCGGCAAGGATCTGGGCAACGACGTGCGGCCTTGGCAGCAATACGTCAAGGGGGAAACGCCCGATCCTGCTCCATCGCTGGCGGAACGGTTGCGGCATCTTTTCTTCTGAAATCGTCGGTCCATTAAAACCGAAAAAGATGGCATGATGAACGCGTTGCCGTTGATTCCGAGCGAAAAAAGCCTTAATATAGCGACAGTTCAGGTTCCGCCGTGCCCGTTGCGCATTTGCGAGCCTGGGCAGGTTCGGACGCCGTGGCGGTGGCCGGGCCAACACGGAGGCAACCGCGCCATGCAGCCGATTCGCGTCAACGATCAATTCAAAAACCTGATGGCGGTCGCCCGGCAGATCACCGGTTCGGCGGGCGCCGAGGCGATTTTGGTGCTTTTGGAGGGTCCGACCGATTGGGGTCGCCTGAAAAGCATGGCCGACAAGTGCAAAGTGGTCGTCGCCGCCAACACGTCGGAGGAGCTGGCCGGGGCCAAAGAGGCCGGCCTGACGACCGTCCAATTGGACATGCCCGACAGCCCCATTTACGAGCGGCTCACCCAGTCGGTCCTCGAAGCGTTGGCCGACGACCTGCTGACGCCCGGTTCGACCGTGGTCGCCCTTTACAGCGGGTTTGACGCCGATTCGGTCGATTCGCTGAGCGTGATCAACCTGGACGAGCATTTGAACCGGCTCACCGGCCGCGATCTGCGGCAACTGGAAACCCGCGTGCCGTTGGACACGTTGAAGATCGTCGTCGATTTGGCCGTCGAGATCGGCCGCGACGGGCGCGAGGGCAAGCCAGTCGGCACGTTGTTCGTCGTGGGCGACTCACGCAAAGTGCTCGGCAGCAGCCGCCCGGCCGGGTTCGATCCGGTTCGCGGCTACAGTCGCAAGGAACGCAATCTGGACGATCCCCGCGTCCGCGAGGGCATCAAGGAAATCGCGCAGATGGACGGGGCGATCATCGTCTCGGCCGACGGCGTGGTCGAAGCGGCCTGTCGGTATCTCGACTGTTCGGCCGCCGACGTGACGCTCTCAAAGGGGCTCGGCGCGCGCCACTGGGCCGCCGCGGCGATCAGTCGCGCCACCAACGCCGTGGCCGTCACCGTGAGCCAAAGCAACGGCACGGTCCGCATCTTTCAAAACGGCGAGGTGGTGTTGCGGGTCGAGCCGTATTTGCGCCGTCCGATGGTGTGGCGCGAGTTCGAGTACGAGCCGCCCGTGGCCGAGGCCAAGCCAAAACCCAAGTCCGACGGGGCCGCTTGAAGCCATCGCGACGGCGGGCGGCGGGTCCTTTCGACGGACCGTTTTTTCTTGGTTCCTTTCAAGGCGACACGATGGCATTTCTCGAAAGTCCTTGGCCGATTCTCTCGATGGGCGTCAGCGTCGAGGTGCTTTTGCTGATCGTGCTTTGTTGGACGCGACGCGGCGTATTGCTGGGGTGGATGCTCGGCGCGGCGTGCATCGTCGGCGCGGGACTGCTGGTCGAATGGCTGGTCGTGACGGACCGCGAAGCCGTCTGCGACGCCGTGTCGGATTGTGCGGCGGCCGCCGAGCGGAACGACCTGAATCGCCTGCTGGACCACATTGCCCCTTCCGCCCGATCGTTGCGCGACGAGACGCGACAGGTGATGGGGCGGGTTGAAGTCACCATGCTCCGCATCAAGGATTTGAAAGTCAACGTCCAACGCGACGCGAGCCCGCGAAAAGCCAAGGCCGTGTTCACCGTGATCGGCCAAGGCAGCGACCGTCGCGGCGAGATGCCGTATCGGGCGACGGTCTGCAAGGCCACGGTCAATTTTCGAAAGGAAGGCGATCGCTGGCTGGTCTTCAGCTATCAGGTGGACGACCTCGATCTGCAAAAAGAGTTGCGCGGCGGGCGATAGTGCGGTTTTACGCTCGCTGTAGCGTGTTGGGCGCCATGCTCGCGATTGTCGTGGGCATGTTTTCTCGAGAAAAACCGCACCATGCACTTTCGCGAGGGTGTGGATCTATTTGGCGTTCGCGCCGGCGACCTATGACGCAAAGACTTTTCGCGGTTCGATAAAAATCGTCACGGCGCCGCGGGAATCCGCACGGTCAGGTCGTCGTAGCCCTGATCTTCGTTGGCTTCCACCATGGTTTTTCCGCCGTCATCCTTGCCGTTGGGGCCGACGCTGTAGAGCAGAAATCCATGGTCGCGCCGTTGATAGTGCAACGGAGCGTCGCCGCCGCCAAAAAGATCTCGCGGCACGGCCGACGCGTAGTTCGGCATGAGTTCCGCGAGTTTTTGGGGGTACGACCCATGATCGGCGCGATAGGCCGCGAGCGACAGCGACAGCTTGGTCAAATCACGTTGCATCGCCCAACGGTCCTCGGCGTCGCCGCCCGACAGCATTCCGGAAACGGCCAGCCCGAGGAGATCTTTGACGCATTGCTCGGTGGCCGCCTTTCTTGGCCCGGTCCACAGCAGCGAAGACACGCGCATCGAATCGCGGGACTTCTTGGCCAACTGGTTCATCTCGTGACGCAAGCGTTTCACGGCCTCGGTTCGCTCGCTTCGAGTGGGTTGGCGCATGGCGTCCACGATGCGATCGATCCACTCGTTCATTTGGACCAGAACGTCGTCCCAATTGACCATGGCGACATACGCGGCGTCCAAATATCGCAACATGCCGACCGGCTTTCGCATTCCAAAACCAGTCATCACCGGATCGTAACCATGACGCGCGGTGGTGACGATTCCGTCGAGCACGAAATAACGCTCCGCCTCGGCCAGTCGGTCCGGCAGCGAAGGCGCAGCCGGCAATCGGGCGAGTTGGTCGCGCAGGTCCATCGCCTGCTTGGCGGAAAGATCGCCCCATTCGATCAGGCAGCAGTCGCCGGCGCCGGCGGCGGTGTCGATTGCAACGCCGTAAAGCAAGTCGATCAACGTCGGTCCGCGGCTGACGAGTCGTCCCAGTCGGTGACAAGCCAAAAGGTCTTCTTGGCCCGCCTGTTTTTGACGATCGTTGATTCGCAACATGGCCCGAGCCGTCAGGGCTCGCGCCGCCGCCCGCAATTGCTGGGCAATTGGCGTACCACCCTCCAACATTTCCATCATGGTCTCGCCGACCACGGGCGCATAATACTGAGTGCGTTTCGACGCCTCAATCAACAGAGCCAGGGGTTTTTCGTTGGCCGCAAGCCACTCGGCGATTTGCGGATGCTCGGCCTTCGACCACGGCCGCTTCATGACGTTGCCGAGTTCGTCTTGAAGTTGTTCAAACTCCTCGAGCTGCTTGAACCTGTCGCTCTGCGATGCCGACTTACCACCCCGTTTTTGATCGAACTCAAACAGATCGACAAAATAATCGCCCTTTTCCGGCGGCGTCGCAATGCCGAGCTTGCCGAAATACTTCTCGCGATTCTCTCGCTTGATTCCGCCCGGCCCGATCGCTTGCCAAAACAGCACGACGGCGTTGTGGTCCGGCGTGACGCCTCGACGCAACCGCTGGTCGAGCGCCGCCGCGTAGTCGGGATAGCCGTCCGAACGCAAGGGCTCGGTAAGGTAGGTGGTTCGTTTTGAAATGGTCACCAAGGTGGTCGGCTTGGCGGGTTGCGCGGGCCGGCGGTCCGCGGCCGGCGGATCGCTTGGGCCCAAACTCATCGCCGACAAGACCACCAACCACGTCCAGTTCGCTTGCCCAAAAAGCCATGCCATGCGCGACCTCCGGTTGCAAAAAACGTGTTGGCGCAACGCCCCTTATGGCGCCGGCCGGTCGACCATCAACTGCTCGGTCTTCGGATCGTAGCGGTAGCGGTCGCCCTCGGGCAATTCGGGCAACGGGATGCGCTGTTCCTGGATGATTCGCTCCATGAACTCCTCGTGCGACTTCGGCGCGCGGCCTTCGCTGGCCTTGAACAGACTCATCGCTTGCGGAATCTGAATTTCAAACGCGATTCGCTCTTTCGTCGTGAACAACGAGGCCACCGGCACGGTGATGATCGACGCCGGCCCGGTCGTGTCGTAATGGCCTTTCACGCCGGCGCCCACCGCGGCCTTCGTCGAAGTTGTCTTTGGCGTTTCTTTGAGCGTCTCGGACGGCGGCGGAGGCGGCGGCGCCTTTGGGGACGGAGACTCGACGGAAGGGGCCGTCGGAGAAACAGCCGGCGTCGAGGTCGGCTCGCTCGGGCCGCAGCCCAACCAGGCCGCCAGACTCAGCAGGCCCAAAACACAACCGACGGCCGCGAGATTTCGATTCTTGTTCATCACGTCCTCCGTTTTACGGGTTCGACGCATCCGGGCATGAAAATCGCCAATGTTCCATGCCGGCCAGCGCCGCTTGCCGAGTCAGATTGTAATCCAACGGCGTCAGGCTCACCTGCCCAACGGCCAGCGCCGACAGATCGGTCGGATGATCGGCGGTCGGGGCGGGCGGTCCGCCTTTGAGCCAGTAATAGGGTCGGTCCCACGGATCGCGGCGCTTCTCGTAGCTGTCCTCGTAGCGGGTCACGTTCATCGGCGCAACGCACACCTGCGGTCGCCCGTCGAGCGCGGCGGTCGGAATGTTCAAATTATAAAGTTGCGGCTCGGGCCCCTTTTGCGCCAACACTTGTCCAATGACGTGTCGGGCCAGTCGGGCGGCGCGACCGAATTGGGCGTGTTCGTCGAACTCCAGCGACACGGCGAAACTGGTCACGCCAAAAAATGCTCCCTCGACGGCTGCGGCCACCGTGCCCGAGTACAACACATTGATGCCCGCGTTCAGACCGTTGTTGATGCCGCTGACGACCAGGTCGGGCGTGCCGGGGCAGAATTGCTGGATGCCGATCTTGACGCAATCGGCCGGGCTGCCGGTCACGGCCCAACCCCAACGCCGGTCGCCGTCCTCGCCGCTGCGAAAGATTTCTTTCACGTTCAGCGGGGTCAGATAGGTGATCGAGTGGGCCACGCCGCTCTGTTCGGTGGCCGGCGCGACGACGACCACCTCGCCCAACGTGCAAAGTTCGCGCTCGAGGGCCGCCAATCCCGGCGCGTAAATGCCATCGTCGTTGGTCAGAAGGATGAGCATGGGGTTCATCATAGTCGCCCCCAATACGCGTGGCAATGGTCGCTAAGCCGCCCACGGACCCACTAGTCGCCCTGCCCGGCGGGACTTATAATAAGATGTTTCCCCCCGGAGGGTGTACGATATGACGCGATTGGCCGACGAAAAGGTGTTGGTTCTGGATTTCGGTTCGCAATACGCGCAGTTGATCGCGCGTCGCGTTCGACAGCAAAACGTTTATTGCGAAATCGTCCGGCACAACATCACGGCCCAACGGATCCGCGAGTTGGCGCCGAAGGGCATCATTCTGTCGGGCGGTCCGGCCAGCGTGTACGAGGCCGGCGCGCCGAAGTGCGATCCCGAGATCTTTCAACTCGGGCTGCCCGTGCTCGGCATCTGCTACGGACTGCATCTGGCCTGCCAATCGCTCGGCGGCCAAGTGCAGAGCACGTCGACCCGCGAGTACGGCCGTGCGTGGTGCCGCGTCACACAACCCAACGAACTGTTCGCCGGGTTGCCCGATCGAATCGAAGTCTGGATGAGCCACGGCGATCAAGTCTCGCAGGCGTCGAGCGATTTTCTGCCGCTGGCCGTCACCGACACTTGTCCGTTGGCCGCGGTGAAACATCGGCGGCTGCCGGTCTACGGTCTCCAGTTTCATCCCGAGGTGACCCACACGCCGCAAGGCTCGGCGATCCTCGGCAACTTTTTGAAGGCGGTGTGCGGTTGCCGCGGCACGTGGCAGTTGGGCGACTTCGCCCGGGAAGCGATCGAAACCGTTCGGCGGCAAGTCGGCCGCGATCGGGTGATTTGCGGGCTGTCGGGCGGAGTGGATTCGTCGGTCGTGGCCGCGCTGTTGGCCCAAGCGATCGGACCGCAGTTGTCGTGCATTTTGGTCGACAACGGGCTGCTGCGTAAGGACGAGGAAGAAGTGGTGGTCCGCGAGTTTTCCAGCCATTTCAAGACCGACCTGCACGTCGTCAAGGCCGAGGATCGATTTCTCGCGGCATTGGCCGGCGTGGTCGAGCCGCAAGAAAAACGCCGCCGCATCGGCCACGCCTTCATCGACTGCTTCAGCGACGAGGCCGCGAAGATCAAAGGCGCGAAGTTTTTGGCCCAAGGCACGCTCTATCCCGACGTGATCGAAAGCGGCGGCAGCCCGGACGGACCGGCCGCCACGATCAAGTTGCACCACAACGTCGGCGGACTGCCCGAGGATTTGGCGTTTGAGCTGATCGAGCCGTTGCGCGATCTGTTCAAGGACGAGGTTCGCGCGTTGGGCCTGCAACTCGGATTGCCCGAGGACATCGTCTGGCGTCATCCATTCCCCGGGCCCGGGCTGGCCGTGCGTTGCTTGGGCGAAGTGACCAAGCAACGGCTCGACATCCTGCGCGAGGCCGACGCGATCGTGGTCGGCGAAATCAAACACGCCGGACTGTATCGCCAGACGGCCCAAGCGTTCGCGGTGCTTCTGCCGGTGCAAAGCGTCGGCGTGATGGGCGACGCGCGGACCTACGCCGATGCGGTCGCCGTGCGTTCGATCGACACCGAAGATTTCATGACGGCCGACTGGAGCCATCTGCCTTACGAACTGCTGGCCCGCATCTCGACCCGGATCATCAACGAAGTGAAGGGCGTCAATCGCGTCGTGTACGACATCAGCAGCAAGCCGCCGGCGACGATCGAGTGGGAGTGAAATTTAGGGGCTAGAGGCTAGGGGCTAGGGGATAGAGGCTAGGGGCTAGTAATAGTGATTCAGAAATGAATGCCCTTCTTCTGTGTCATTCAGAAAAAATGGGTGCCATGCCCACGCTTGTCGTGGGCATGATGGAACGGCAAACATGCTTGCTGTCTCGCTACGCTTGCTTGGCAAGCATGGCGCCCATCATGTCCTATTGGCCTGACGCACCATACTAGGGGCTAGGGCGGCGAAAAAGGAACCATTCCCATGAGCCAAGCGGAACCGCCGGATTTTGAGCAGTCGCTCACGCGGCTCGAAGAGATTGTCCACGCCTTGGAAGAGGGCGACTTGGGGCTGAACGAGTCGCTGGCCCGCTACGAAGAAGGCGTGAAATTGTTGCGGCAATCGTACGACCTGCTGCAACGGGCCGAACGCCGCATCGAACTGTTGAGCGGGCTGGACGCCGAGGGCAATCCCGTGACCGAGCCCTTTGACGATTCCGCCACGTTCCGCGCGGAACAAGACGGCCAGTCGGCCGAACCGCGTCGCAGCCGTCGCCGTTCGACGAAAAAAACTTCCGAGCCGGATGAATCATGACAGCGTCGTCCGTCGAAGCATTCCGCGAGCTTGCTGGGCGATGGGGTCCGTCGATCGATGCGGCCTTGTCGGCCCGAACCAACTTGGGCGAAGGATGTCCCACGCGGCTGCGCGAGGCCATGCGTTACAGTTTGCTGGCGCCGGGCAAGCGTTTGCGGCCGATGTTGACGCTGTTGGCGGCCGAGGCATGCGGCGGATCGGTCGACGCGGCGATGCCGGCCGCCTGCGCGGTCGAAATGGTCCACGCCTACTCGCTGATTCACGACGATCTGCCGGCGATGGACGACGACGATTTGCGTCGCGGCCGGCCCACCTGCCACAAGCAATTTGACGAAGCCGCGGCCATTTTGGCGGGCGACGGACTGTTGACGCTCAGTTTCGAGATCCTGGCCCGAGAGGTGCAGCCGCCCGAGCGAGCGGCCGCCTGTTGCCTCGCGTTGGCGCAGGCCGCCGGGCCGTGCAACATGGTCGGTGGACAAGCGGATGACGTGCAGGGGGATCGGGGACAGAAGACCAGCGACGAATCGAGTCCCCAAGCGGACGTTGTTGCATCACCGCCCGCCGCGTTGTTTTTTCTTCACCAGCGAAAAACTGGGGCGATGATTTGCGTTGCCCTTCGGTTGGGGGGGCTTTGTGCCGACGCTTCGGCCGAGCAGTTGGATGCTTTGGACCAATATGGCCGGCGTGTTGGGCTGGCTTTTCAGATCACCGACGACCTTTTGGACGTGCAAAGCACCGAGGAAGCCGTCGGAAAGCGGGTTGGCAAGGACGCCGATCGAGGGAAACTGACCTTTCCTGGCCTGCTTGGTCTTGACCAAAGTGCCCGCCATGCTGAACAATTGATCGCAGAGGCATGCCAAAGTCTCGACCCGTTCGGCCGCCGCGCCGAGGGGCTTCGGACCGTGGCCCGTTATGTCCTGGACCGAGACCGTTAGGACTGTATTCCAAAACCTGACGCACCCTCTTCGCAAAACGCATCCGGAAACGAGTTTTGGGATCATCGCTAAAGGAAAAGATGGCTCGATTGCTCTCGACGATTCATTCACCGGCCGATCTAAAAAAGCTGACTCCGAAGGAGCTGGACCAGTTGGCGGCCGAGATGCGCGAGTCGCTCTGTCAGTTGGCGTCCACCCGGACGGCCCATTTTGCTTCGAACCTCGGCGTGGTCGAGTTGACGTTGGCCCTGCACACCAGTTTCGATTTCAGCCGCGACCGGTTGATTTGGGACACCGGCCATCAGGTGTACGCTCACAAGATGGTGACTGGGCGGTTTGACGCGTTTCAAACGATGCGGGCCAAGGGCGGGTTGATGGGCTATCCGAACCCGGCCGAGAGCGATTACGACCTGTTGATGACCGGCCACGCCGGCTGCAGCGTCAGCACGGCGCTGGGGCTTCGGTGCGGCGACGACCAGTTGCGGGCCGACGACAATCGCTATGTGGTGGCCGTGGTGGGCGACGGTGCGTTTTCCTGCGGCACGATCTTCGAGGCGATGAACAACGCCGGCGGGCTCAAAAAAAATCTGCTGGTCGTCTTGAACGACAACAAAATGTCGATCTGCCCGCGGGTCGGCGGACTGGCCGAATCGTTGGACCGGCTCCGCATGGCCACGTTCTACACCGGCCTGAAGACCGAAGTGCAGAAAATGCTGGCCCGCATGCCGGTCATCGGCGATCCGGTCGAGCGGTTCATCTCGCAGATGAAGGACGCCATCAAGGCCGGACTGCTGGGCGGCATGTTGTTCGAGAACCTGGGCTTCCGCTACATCGGCCCGGTCGACGGACACAATATCCGCCAACTGCAAAAATATTTCGCGATGGTCCGGCAGTTTCAAGGCCCGGTGCTGTTGCACGTGGTGACGGAAAAGGGCCACGGATTCCAGCCGGCCGCCGAAGATCCGGCGACGTTTCATGCGCCGGCCCCGTTTCACCGCGAAAACGGCACGGTCGTCCCGGTGCGAAAAACGGCCACTCAGCCGACGTTCACCCAGCGGGTGCGCGACGCGGTGCTCGATCGGATGCGGGCCGATCCGACCGTGGCGATCATCACGGCCGCGATGTGTCAGGGCAACATGCTGGAGCCGATCCGCGACGAGTTGCCCAGCCGATTCTTCGACGTCGGCATCTGCGAATCGCACGCCGTGGCGTTTGCCGCCGGTCTGGCCAAAGTAGGCATGCGGCCGATCGTCGACATCTACAGTACCTTCATGCAGCGGGCCTACGACCAGATTTTCCAAGAGCTGGCCCTGCAAAACCTGCCGGTCGTGTTGTTGTTGGATCGCGCCGGGCTGGTCGGGCCGGACGGTCCAACCCATCACGGCGCGTTCGACTTGACGTATTTGCGGCCGCTGCCGAACATGACCGTGTTGGCTCCCGGCGACGCAGCCGACGTCGCGCCGATGATCGCTTGGGCTTTGCAACACGACGGGCCCGTGGCCATCCGATATCCCAAAACGCCGGCCGAAACCGTCGAACGTTCGGTCGCGCCCGTCGAACTTGGCCGGGCCGAAACGATCCGCTGGGGCGCCGACGGCGCGTTGATCGCCTGCGGCGCGACGTTGGCCGCCTGCGATGAGGCCGTCCGACGCCTGGCCGCCGACGGGATCGACTTCGGATTGATCAATGCTCGATTCGTCAAACCGCTCGATACGGCGACCATCCTTCATGCGGTGGCCGATTCGCCCCGCACGATCATTGTGGAAGAGGGCGCGTTGATGGGCGGATTCGGCAGCGCCGTGCTGGAGGCCGCCTCGCTGGCCGGAGTAGACGCTGGCCGCATCACGCGATTGGGCATCCCCGACCAGTTCATCGAACACGGCGCCCGGACCGAGTTGCTCGCCCAACTGGGCCTCGACGCCCAGGGCATCGTCCAAACGTGCCGCGATGCGATCGCTTCGGCGTGCCCATTGGCCGACCACCCATCGAACCACCATGCCGCAACCTAAAACCGAACCGCCGCGAACCCTTCTGCTTGGCGCCGGCCAACGGCCCGAGGTGCTGGCCAAGGCTCAGCAACTTCGCGCCACCATCGAACGGTTCACGCAGATCGTCTGCACCGATTTCTCCGGCACCGAGGACCTTTCCCGCATCGAGGCCGATCTGGCCGTCGTGTTGGGCGGCGACGGATCGATTTTGCGGGCCGCGCGGCAAATGGGACACCTGCAACGACCGGTTGCGGCCGTTAATTTAGGAAAGTTGGGGTTTTTGGCGAATATTAAGCCCCACGACCTGGCCAACGTGCTTCGAGATTTCGCCGCCGGCAAGCTCTCGGTGATCGAGCACTTGATGTTTGAGTGCACGGTGCTGCGCGGCGGCGAGCCGTTGGCCCGGCAGCTTGGGCTCAACGAGGTCGTGATCAATTCCGGCACTCCGTTCACGCTGATCAACGTCGATCTTTACGTTGACTCGGATCTGGCGACCACGTATAGTTGCGACGGTTTGATCATCGGCACGCCGGTCGGTTCGACGGCGCATTGTCTTTCGGCGGGCGGTCCGATTTTGCAGAAGAGTTTGCAGGCGTTCGTGGTGTTGCCGTTGAGTCCGCATACGTTGACGATGCGGCCGGTCGTGGACTCCGCCGATCGGGTCTACGAAATGGCGGTCGAGCAGCCCAACGCTGGAACGTCCGTGGTGGTCGACGGTCGGCTGTTGTGCCGGTTGCAGGCGGGCGATCGCGTTCGCGTGGAACGGGCCGCGGCCCAATTCAAGTTGATCGCCCATCCCGGCCACACCTATTATCGAACCCTGCGAGAAAAACTCGGCTGGGGCGGACGACTGAAACTCAACCCGGAGACCTGACGATCGACCGCGATTCACGGTCGGAAGGACAAGGCCGACCCTCGTGAGGCCGGATTGGCCGACAGATTGCGACCCACGTTCCTGAACATCAATCGACTCGAAAGGATTCGAGCATGGATTTTTCGCTTCGCCGCGCGGCGGCGCTGATGGTTTTCTTCGGGCTGGCCGCGCAGGCGACGGCCGATTCGCCGGAGAAGTACGCGCTTCGTTATCAATTTCGTCCGGGCGAGACGGTTCGCTGGGAAGTCGAACATCGTTCGAACGTCCGCACGACCATCTCGAAAACCACGCAAACCGCCGAGACGTTGAGCCTGTCCGTCAAAAAATGGCAGGTGAAGGACGTGAAACCGGACGGCTCGGCCACGTTCGAGCACGGCGTCGAGAGCGTCGACATGCGGCAGGAGCTGACCGGCCGCAACGAGGTCCGCTACAACAGCCGCACCGACGCCAAGGCCCCGGTCGGTTTTGAGGACGTCGCCAAATCGGTCGGCGTTCCGCTGCTTCGCGTGACCATCGACGCCCACGGCAAGCTGCTGCATCGCGAGCATCTGGCCGGCAAGCAATCGGCCAAGGCCGAAGGCTGGATGACCATTCCGCTGCCCGAGGAGCCCGTGGCCGTCGGACACACCTGGTCGCTGCCGCAGACGATCGACATTCCGTTGGAGTCCGGCGGCGTCAAACGGGTCAAATCGGTTCAGCAGTTTACGCTCGAAAGCGTTCAGACGGGCGTGGCGGTGATTCGCGTTTCGACCGACGTCTTGACGCCGATCACCGATCCGGCCGTCGAGTCGCAATTGGTCCAGCGTGAGGCGGCCGGCCTGGTGCGGTTCGACATCGACGCCGGCCGAGTGCTCAGCCAGCAGTTGGATATCGACAAGCACGTCGTCGGTTTCCGCGGCGAGGCCAGCAGCATCCATTACATCAATCGGTTCAGCGAACGTTTGCTGAACGATCCGATTAAAACGGCGGGAAAGGATGAAGCAAGGGATTAGGGATTAGGGGTTGGAGCGGATTTGCTGGCGCAGGCGGCTGCCTTCCGTCTAATCCTTAATCCTGTTGTTGTTTTTCTGCCGATTCTCAACCGTATGGGGATCAAGAAAAGCATTCTGTACGCCGGCGGGCTGGCCCTGGCCACGGGCATTCCGTTTACGATGTACGCGGCCCCCGATGTGGCCAAAAGCGTCCAACGGGCATGGACCAACGCGACGACGTCCTCTGCGCCGGCCAAGACGCCGAACGGCGCCGTGACCGCGCCGGCGCCGGCCAACGCGGCTCAACCGATCGCGGCGGCTGCGACCAATCCGAACAGTCTGGCGGCGATGCCCATGCCGCGGTTGGACGAGGTCCTCCGGTTCGACGCGACCGTCGAATGGGTCATGCAGCGGTGGCCTCGCGTTTCGACCGGGCTCCCCTATTTGCAATTGCAGGGCTATCGCGTCCCGTTGGTGACCGGCACCTCGTTGGACGACCTGGCCGGCTCGCTGACCTATTACTTCAACGCCCATCAACAGGTCCAACGCATCACCCTGCGCGGCACGACCGGCGATCCGCGCACGTTGGTCGGATTGGTGGCCGAACGCTATCACTTCACGCGGCGGCTCACCAACGATCCGGGCATCGTGCTCTATGAGACGGTCAACGCCAGCAACCAGTTGGCCGGCTCGCTCAAAATCCGCTCGGCCAAAGTGGTCAAGGCCGATCAGCCGTACAGCCGGTTCGAGTTCGATCTGGTCGTGGATCGCACCGAATAGCGGCCGTTTGCGGTCTCACGAGTCGATCGGCAATCGGTCGGGCGTCGAGAGGCCGGCTGTCTTTAAAAAGCCCGCCAACAACCGATAGCCGTGTTCGGTCAGAATCGACTCGGGATGAAATTGCAGTCCGACGACCGGAAACTCGCGGTGTTCAAAGGCCATGAGCACGCGATCGTCCGACCACGCCGTCGCCTCCAGGCCGTCGGGCAGCGAAGACTCGTCGACCGCCAGCGAATGGTATCGCCCGCCGCGCAATGGATTGGGCAGGTCCACGAACAGCCCGCGTCCGACGTGACGGATCGCCGACGCCCGTCCGTGCATCGGTGGACAGCGAACCACGCGAGCGCCCAACGCCTGAGCGATCGTTTGATGTCCGAGACACACGCCCAGCATCGGCACGCGCGTGTGAAAACGTCGGACCAGATCCAGCGAGCAGCCGGCCGTCTCGGGCGTGCAAGGGCCGGGCGACAGGACAATCGCCGCCGGTCGCAGCCGTTCGACCGCCGCCGGGTCGATCGCCGTGTTGCGCACGACGCGCGTGGCGTGGCCGAGCCGTTCAAAATAGCGGGCCAGATTGTGGACGAAACTGTCGTAGTTGTCGATCAGTAAAATCATTCGCTGCGCACCGCCTGCAAAAGTCCTTCCGCCTTGTGTAACGTCTCGTCGTATTCCCGCTCGGGATCGGATTGGGCGACGATGCCGCCGCCGACGGGAAATTGCCACCAGCCCCGGGCGGCCGTGATCGTGCGGATCAAAAGGCTCGTGTCCATCGCGCCGTCAAACCCCAGATAGCCCAGCGATCCGCAGTACGGGCCCCGGGCGGTCGGCTCCAGTTCGGCGATGATCTGCATCGCGCGGGGTTTCGGCGCGCCGGTGATCGAGCCGCCGGGGAACGCGGCCCGCAACAGATCGAGCGCCGAACGGTCGGATCGCAAACGGCCGCAAACCGACGAGACCAAATGAAACACGTATTGATACGTTTCGACGCCGCAAAGCTGCGCGACCCGCACGCTGTCGGGCTCGCAGACGCGCGACAAATCGTTTCGGAGCAGATCGACGATCATGACGTTTTCGGCCCGATCCTTTTCGCTGGAAACCAGGTCGTCCAGGGCCTTTCGATCCACGGCGGCGTCGCCCGTGCGAGGCCGAGTGCCCTTGATCGGGCGCGTTTCGACCCTGCGTTGACGAACGGTCAAAAATCGCTCGGGCGACGCGCTGGCCACCTGGAGGTCGCCGAGATCGAAGTAGCCGGCCATCGGCGCGGGATTGATCCGACGCAACCGGCGATACAACGCGACCGCATCGTCCACGGCGGGCGTCGTCAACCGTTGCGACAGATTCACCTGAAACACGTCGCCGGCCCGAATGTAGTCGATCACTCGCCGCACCGTGTCGAGATATTGGGACCGGGAAAAATTGCTCGTCACCGACGGCCAGCCGGCCAAAGGATATTGCGGCGCTAATTGCTCGCGGGACAAGTTGCCCGGTGGACCGGCTTTTGTGAACGGTTTTGCAGCTTGCTCCAAGCATTCTCGCATTTGTCGCAGTCGTTCCGCCGCACGACGACGGCGACGCGACGGCTCGATTTCCGGAAACCCTTGCGAGATGATCCACGCCCGACCGGCGACGTGGTCCACGGCCAAGACGACGTCGTAACAACCGACGGCCAGCGCCGGCGCGTGAAACTCGTCGACGTTCGCGGCCGGCGCGCGTTCGAGACTGCGGCCCAATTCGTAACCGAACAGCCCGGCCCAGCCGCCCTGGAACGGCGGCAACTCGGGCAACGTCTCGGCGCGAAAGGTCGACCATCTCGCGGCCAGCGTCGCCAGGGCGTCGTCGCCGTTGGCCGGAAGTCGCAGGAAGTCGAACGGATCGGCCGCCAAGAACGAATAACGGCCCAACTGCGGGTCTTTGATCGCGCTGTCCAAAAACAAGCAATGCGGGAGCCGGGCCAACCGCAAGAACGCGGTCTCCGGATCGGGCGGCGGCTCGAGGGGTTCGACGATCGGCAACAGTTCGGACGAAGCCATGGAAAAAAACGGTCAACAACCGGGAAAATGATGAAAATACGTTTGTATCCGCCCCCGCGAAATCCCGCAATCCGGGCGGTTTTCAAAAGCTATGATTGACAAGACCTCCGCAGACCACCCTCCTGGCGTTCGGCAGATCGCCAAAGTACAGTAATGGGTATGAAACTTAGCTCGATTCCGCAGATCTATCGCCATCTGGGTCGCTGGTATGAAATTCTGGCGGTCTTGAGCAAATACGAGTTGGCCGCGTGGGTTGGGCGTCTCGGGCCCGACTACACAAAGGACCTGCTGAAATCGCGCGGCGGCGAGGCGATCGCCCGGCTGCCGTGGCAGACTCGCCTGCGCATGGCCATGGCCGAGCTTGGCCCGACGTTCATCAAGCTGGGCCAAATCCTCAGCACGCGGCCCGACTTGGTCGGCGTCGCGCTGGCCAACGAGTTTCAACAGTTGCAGGAAAACGCCCCGGCCGATCCGCCGGCCGTCGTTCGACGTTTGATCGAGTTGGAGTTGGGCCGTCCGATCGAGCAAGTGTTTGCCGAGTTCGAGCCCAAGGCGATGGCCTCGGCGTCGATCGGGCAGGTGCATCAGGCGCGGCTTCCGTCGGGCGAGGCGGTCGTGATCAAAGTGCTCCATGCCGACATCGAAAAGAAAGTGGCCGTCGACATGGACATCTTGGCCGGACTGGCGATGCTGGCCGAAATGCTGCCCGAGTTCCGCAGTTATCGGCCCGCCACCATCGCCTCGGAGTTTCAGCGGTCGATGCGCCGCGAGTTGGATTTTGGACGCGAGGAGCGAAATCTGCAACAGTTCGCCCACGACTTCCGAAACGATCGGACGGTGTGCGTGCCGAAGACGTTCCCGGAAATCTCGACGCGCCGTGTGTTGGTCATGGAGCGGCTCGACGGCATCAAGCTGTCGGAGCCCGAACGGTTGGCCGCCGCGGGCATCAACTCGAACGAGCTGGCGCAGCGCGGGGCGGCCGTCTATTTGAAGATGATTTTCGACAACGGCTTTTACCACGCCGATCCGCATCCCGGCAATTTGCTGGTCCTGCCCGACGGACGCATCGGCATGTTGGATTGCGGCATGGTCGGCCGGATGGACGAGCGGTTGCAGGAAGGCGTCAGCGAGCTGCTGCTGGCCTTGGGCAGCCTCGACGCCGAGCACATGACGGCCATGATCGCACGGTTGGGCAAAACGCCGCCCGATCTGGATCGCTCGGCCCTGTGCATCGACGTGGCCGATTTCCTGTCCTACTACGCCAGCCAGTCGTTGGACAAGTTCGACCTGAGCGGGGCGTTGAACGAGATGATGGAGTTGATTCGCCGGTATCACATCATGCTGCCGGCCCGAATCGTGATGCTCCTGAAGGCGATGGTCACGCTCGAAGGCACCGGCCGAATGCTCAATCCGAAGTTCAGCCTGGTCGAGGCGATGCAGCCCTATCGCCGCAAGTTGCTGCTCCGGCGTCTTTCGCCGCGGCGGCGCCTCCGCAAGATGTACCGCTTGTACTCCGAGCTGGAACACCTGCTCGACGTTCTGCCGCAGGGCATCGCGGACGTGCTGGAGCAAATGCAGGGCGGGCGGTTCGACATTCATCTGGACCATCGCGGGCTGGAGCCGTCGGTCAACCGGCTGGTGCTGGGGCTGCTGGCCAGCGCGCTGTTCGTCGGCTCGGCGATGCTGCTGAGCCGCAAGCTGCCGCCGTTGATTAATCTGCCGCCGTTGCTGCCGGAGACGTCCGCGTTGGGGGCGGTCGGCGCCGTGGTGTCCATCGCCATCGGTCTGCGGCTTTGGCGGGCGATCCACAAGTCGGGCAATCTGGACCGACGAAATCGCGATTGAGACGGCATGTTCGTCATGCTTGCACACGCCCCTCGCTGGCGTTGTTTTTTCAGCAAATCGTTGGCCGAATTGCCCTTGCTCCCCCCTGACGGTCTTGGTACCATCCGGCCCGCTTATCGTGTTTCCAAGTCCTGTTAGGGCTCCGAGCGATTTTTGTCGGAGCATTTTCGGAGGAAACCATGCCACGGTTATCCGGAGTGTCATGGTGGGGGATTTTTTCGATCGCGACCCTCGCGACCGTGGTCGGCTGCGCGGACAACGCCATGGTGCTGAAGGGGCGTTTGAGCCAGTCCGAGCAGCAACAGGCGGCGATGTCGCGGCAATTCCAGCAGCTTCAAGATCGGGCCAACTCGCTGGAACGCGACAATCAGGAGATGAGCACGTTGGTGGCCCAGTCCCGCCAACAAGCGAAAGCCTCTGAAGATCAACTGACCGCCGTCCGCGAGCAACTGCGCAGCACGACCGCACAACTGACCGAGGTTCGCAATGACAAGGAAGGCAGCGACAAACGCGTGCAGGCGCTGACCGCGTCGATGCAACGGCAAGGCGGCGTTTCGATCACGCCCAACAATAGTTTCCTGCAAGCGATGCCGGCCATCAATATTGCCGGCGTTTTCGTCCGACGCGACGGCGACGTGATCCGCGTCGAGTTGCCCGGCGGCAGTTTGTTCGAGTCGGGCAGCGCTCGGTTGCGGCCCGGCGGCGTCAATCTGATCTCCGACGTCGCCGCCGAACTGGTCCGCACGTACCCCGATCAAATCATCGGCGTCGAAGGCCACACGGACAACGATCCGATCGTCGGCAACCAACAGTTGCGGAACAATCACGAACTGTCGGTGGCCCGGGCGCTGACCGTCTACGACGTGCTCGTCAGCCGCACTCGGCTGCAAGGCAACCAGTTGTTCGTGGTGGGCCACGGTCCGAACCATCCGATCGTCTCGAACGCCACGCTCGAAGGCAAACAACGCAATCGGCGCGTCGAGTTGGTCGTCTATCCCGACCGAAAAGCCGGCTGAGACCGGTCCCACTCGGAACGTCTCGGATGTTTTGCCGCAAAAACGGTTGGTCGTTTTCCTGCCACCGCCCTGCCCTACGGTCTATCGCGGCGCCATGGCGATCGGGGCGTTGGTTGAATCTTCTTTTTTTTAGCGAGGACAACGGCAATGGTGAGACGGCGTCGACGATTCGCGGGCGGTTGTGTTTTGATGGTGGGCCTGATGACGGTCCTGCCCGTCTGGGCCGGCGAGCCGACGGTCGTTCGACTTTGGCCGCAAAGAGCCCCCGGCGCGCAAGGCGACCAGCCCAACGACGTTCCGACGCTGACGGTCTTCCTGCCCGAGCGGCGGCCATCGCCCGGCGCGGCGGTTGTGATTTGCCCGGGCGGCGGCTACGGCCATCTGGCGACCGATCACGAAGGCCGTCAGTTTGCCGAGTGGTTCAATCGGCTCGGCGTGGCGGGGTTCATGCTCGAATATCGCCACCGAAACCGCGGTTACGGGCACCCTGCTCCGTTGCAGGATGCGCAGCGGGCGATTCGCACCGTGCGGGCCCGGGCCGCCGAATGGAACGTCGATCCGCAGCGCGTCGGCATCATCGGTTTCTCCGCCGGAGGCCATCTGGCGTCCACCGCCGGGACACATTTTGACGACGGCGATCCAAAGTCGGCGGACCCGATCGAGCGGCTTGGCTGCCGGCCAGATTTCATGATTCTCTGCTATCCGGTCATCACGTTGGACGGTCCTTACGCGCATCGCGGTTCGCGGAAAAATCTGCTGGGCGACCGGCCCGATCCCGCGCTGGTGCAGAGTCTGTGTAATGACAGTCAGGTGACGTCTCGGACGCCGCCGACGTTTTTGTTTCATACGGACGCCGATCGTTCGGTGCCGGCGGAAAACAGCGTCTCGTTCTATTTGGCGCTGCGGCGAGCAGGCGTGCCGGCCGAAATGCACATCTACCAAACGGGTCGGCACGGCCTGGGGCTGGCTTGCGACATCCCTGGCACGTCTTCCTGGCCCGACCGGTTGAAAGACTGGATGCGGACGCGGAAACTGATCGACGTCGCTCGTTGAAAACCAACGCCGCCGCCCTGCCCTACCCGCGGTTGTCTTCGACCATGCGCGTCAGCCGGGCGACCTGCACGCGGACGCCTTCCAGATCGGGATTCAACCGCAGCGCCCGGCGAAAACACTCGAGCGCCGAAACGGTGTTCTGAAGCTGAAGATAAGTCTGGCCCATGCTCGTGGCCGCGACGAAATGATAGGGGTTGATCTCCAACGTCTGATGGCAATCGCGGATCGCCTCGACCAGCCGGCCCAAGGCGGTTTGCGCCACGGCGCGCTGATACCACGCCTCGGCATACCACGGCGCGCGGTCGATCAGCCGCGTCGCTCGGGCGATGGCCTCTTTGTGCAACTGCGCGGCGTTGAGCCGGACGATCACGTTCAACTCAAGGCGTTCCGAGTCGTTGCCGGCCCGGGTCCAGACCTCGCGGATTCCGTTTTGCGCGATGGTGCGAACGGTTCGGTCGCCGTCCAACAGGGCGCAGCCGAGGGCATGGTTGGCTTCATATTGGCCCACATAGCCCAGGGCCAACACGGCGGCGCGGCGGACCTCGCGGCTCGGGTGCCGCACCAGCCGCTGCAACGTGCCGGACGTGTAGCAGCGCGACACCTCCCCGATGAACTCGGCGGTGTTTTGCTGGTCGAGATACCGGCGGTACGAAACCAGCAAGGCCGGCAATCGGTCGCAGTGATCGTCCACGCCGCATCCCCCCAAAAAAATGACGTACCCGGAAGCTATTTTCGATTGTAATTAGGGGGCGAAGGAAACGCCAACGAAATTCGCCGGTCGCCGGGCGTTTCATCGAACGAAACGCGATGTAAAATAACAGGGCGACGCAACGATTTAGGGACCTCCTTCGCTAAATAGGGGGGGGCGAGGACGTGCGACCCGCATGGCCTCGAATGCAGTTCGCCTATGCAAACCACGAGTTCGTTTTGTAAAAAACAGCATGTCTTTCCGAAGGGTCACGATGCGGCGACGCGCAGGATCGAGAGCGGATGGGCATCGACTTTCGCGACGCCTGCTGTTGGCGGCGATGGTGTTCGGCGTTGCGCTTGGCGGCAACAAGTCCGTCGGCGGCGCTGACTTTCGCAAGAAACCTGCCGCGGCGGTCAATGTGACGTGGTCGGGCGTCCCGTTGCGACGAGCCGTGGAAGGGCTTGCTCGCGCCCAGCAGACCGCGATCGTGATCGACCGGCGCGTCGATCCCGGCCAGCCGCTGACCCTGAGCCTGCAAAACGCCACGGCGGAGCAGGTGTTGCGGGCCGTCGCCGATCGCTGTGGGCTGGGCGTTGCGCGTTTGGGCAACATTCTTTATCTCGGACCGTCGTCGGTCGCCGAACGGCTTGCGTCGGTCACGGCGGCGTTTGGCCGGAAGGTGCGCGGTCTGCCCACGGCCGCCCAACGGACGTTCTTCCAGCGAAAGCCGTTGGCCTGGGACGATCTGGCGTCGCCGCGCGCCTTGCTGGCCGAGTTGGCCCAACAAAATCATCTGGAAATCGTGGGCCTGGAGCGGGCGCCTCACGATCTTTGGGCGGCGGCCAACTTGCCGGCCTGTTCGCTGGTCGATCGCCTCAGCTTGATCGCCATCCAATTCGATCTCACGTTCGACGTGACCGACGGCGCGACGATCGAGCTTGTGCCGTGCCGACCGTAACGCACGCCGACGCGGCGGGCCCGAGCGATATGGTTGCCGTGCCGATTTTGCGGACTTTGTCGACGGGGTCCGAATGTCCGGATTATTTTGCCCTCATGGCCCCAACATAGGCCGTTTATTTTCGCGGTTTGCCCCCCCGGTCTCCGTAACCTATGATTTGCGCAAGATCGCACTCTAGGCGAAAAAGGAGCATTTTCGTGGCAATTACCGCACAAACCGCTGTTCTCGACGAAAGCCGCACCCATCAAACGGGCGCGGGAACGCAACTGGTCGGCTTCCAACTCGGCAACGAGGAATACGGTGTCGAAATCACCAAGGTTCAAGAGATTATCTTGCTGGGCGAAATCACTCGCGTGCCTCAATCGCCCGACTTCGTCAAGGGCCTGATCAATCTGCGGAGCACCGTGATTCCCGTCATTGATCTGCGGCTCCGGCTTGGCATGTCCGAACAAGTCCCGACCGACGAAACGCGGATCATGGTGGTCCATGTGCACGGAAAAACGCTGGGACTGGTCGTCGACGCCGTGAGCGAGGTGCTTCGCGTCACGTCGGACCAGATCGTTCCGCCGCCGTCGGCCGTGGCCCATTCGGGACGCGAGCCGGTGAGCGGCTTGGTTCAACTGGACAGCCGACTGCTGATTTTGTTGGACGTCGATCGAATTCTGGACGTCGGTGACACGGTGGCCGCCGAGGCCGCGTTGGCTGCCGTTTGACCGTATCGTTGAATCGACAAAAATGATGGGACAGGGCTGCACAACATTGTCGAACACCGGTTTCCCTCGGCTCACGCAATTGACCGAGTCGGAGCTGCTGCAATTTGCCGAGCTGATTTATGGGCGGGCCGGCGTCCGGATCTCGCCCCAAAAACGACTGCTGTTGTCGAATCGCTTGCGGCGGCGTTTGAAGCAGACGGGCATTGCCGGATTCGGCGACTATTATCGCCATCTTCGCAAGCTCCGACGCGACGACGCCGAATGGGACGCGATGCTTCAGGAAGTGACCACGCACGAAACCTATCTGTTTCGCGACGACATCCATTGGAATTGGTTTCGCAATACGTACCTGCCCGAACGCGAGGCGGCGGCTCGCCAAGGCCGTGCGACGCGAGAATTGCGGATTTGGTCGGCTGCGTGCAGCACGGGCGATGAAGCCGTGACGGCCGCTTGTTGCATTGCCGCCGGCCTGGCCGATCGATCGCAGTGGCGCATCCGCATCCTCGGCACCGACATCGGCGTCGGAGCGGTCGCCCAAGCGAAAACCGCCACGTTCGGCGTCAGAGCCATGCAGCAGACGCCAGACGAAATGCGACGGCGGTTCTTCACGAAATCGTTGAACGGCGACACCTGGCGGGCGTTGCCGATCCTGACCGAGATGCTCGCGTTTCGCCGGCACAACTTGATGGACTCGCCCGTCGAGCGATCGTTCGATCTGGTGTTTTTGAAAAATGTGTTGATCTATTTCGATCCGGTTTCGAAGGCCCAGGCCCTGCAAAACGTCTGCGACGCGCTGTCGCCCGGCGGACTGTTGGTGGCTGGCGCGGCCGAAGGCGTGGCCGATTTGCTCCGCGGTTACCAACGCGTGGAGCCGTGGCTGTTTCAAAAACCGGCGACGTCCGCCATGCAACGCGGCTTTGTCGATTCCCACGCAACTCGATTCAACCTCCAAGCGACCCGATCATGACCGTCGACAAAGCGCTCCTATGCGACGATGTTTTCGCCGACCTGCAAGACGACTGGGACGGCGCGTCGCGCTACCTCGCCCTGTTCATCGACGAAGCCGACCAGACGCTCAACGACCTGGTCGACGCGCTGTTGGCGCTCGAGGCCGGCGGCGGACGGGGGCCCATCGAACAGTTGTTCATCGCCGCGCATCGTTTGAAGGGGTCGGCCGCGTCGATCGGATTGAATCGGGTCGCCAAGCTGGCGCACTTCATGGAAGACGTGTTGCAGGCGTTGGTCGACGGCAACCATCCGCTTTCGCCCGAAATTGCCGACGCCATGCTGGCTTGCACCGACGGCCTGCGGCAATACGTCGACGCAATGAAAGCCGGATGCCCCGGCGGCGATTCGTTCAGCGAGTTGGCCGGTCGGCTCGTCGTGGCTCGAAAGACGTTCAACGGGCAGGACCTTTCGTTGGAGACGACAAAAACGCAGGAAAACAGCACGCCGGACGACGCCGGGCCGCTCTCGAAATCGGAGTGGCGCCGGCGAGTCGCCGAGTCGCTGCTGGAGGGAGAGCTTGGCGCGACGTTGGTCGGACAGGTCGTTTTTACGCCCGGCTGTTCCCATGTCGGCCTGAAGGCGAGGCTGATCTACGAAAAACTTTCACGTCTGAGCGAAATCCGTTGCTTCGATCCGCCGGCCGACCAAATCGAAACGCGCGAACAGCTTGACGCCGTTCGATTCGGGGCCGTGACGGAGCGGACGCCGGAGTCGCTGGCCCGGGTGTTGCGCGTGGCGGGCGTTCAAGACATCGAGATCGAACGACTCGATTCGGAACCGTTGCCCTCCGCCGTCGCGGTCGAAGGCGACGCCGCCGAGCTGGCGCGACCTTCGATGAAGATGTCTTCGGAGCCGTCGGCCCACGAGCCTGTCGCGATCCGACACGCCGAGACGGTTCGGGTGGACATCGAGCGGCTCGACCGACTGATGAATCTGGCCGGTCAATTGGCCATCAACAAGGCTCGGGCGTCCCAAATCGCCGAAAAACTCAAGCGGCTCACGTACGTCGGGACGGCAACGAAAACGCTGGCCGGCGCCATGACGTTGCGCGCTGATCCGGAACACGGTCGAGGCGTCTCCGGATGCGTGCATCGCGACGCCGAGCTGGTTGCCGGGCAACTGGAAGCCATGACGCAAATCCGCGCCTGTGTGAACGAACTGTTCGAGGCCGTCCACCAATTGGATCGCGTCAGCGACGGCATCCATCAAAGCGTGATGGACGCGAGAATGCTGCCGATCGGTCCGCTGTTTGCGCGGTTTCATCGCGTTATCCGCGACATGACGCGCGCCAACGACAAAGATATCCGGCTGGTCGTCAACGGCGACAAGACGGAACTGGACAAACGGATGATCGACGAGCTGGCCGACCCGATGATCCACATGGTTCGCAATGCGGCCGACCACGGAATCGAATCGCCTGCGGAACGCGAAGCGGCGGGCAAACCGCGCCAAGGCACGATTGTGTTGGACGCGTGCCATCGCGGTAGCAACATCGTCATCCGCGTTTCCGACGACGGGCGAGGGTTGAATGCGGATCGCATCCGGGCGAAGGCCGTCGAAAAAGGCCTGATCGCCGCCTCGGACGCCGAACGAATGACGCGTCCGCAGATCCACCAACTCATCTGGCTGCCCGGCCTCAGCACCGCCGAACGCGTGACCGAAACGTCCGGTCGGGGCGTCGGCATGGACATCGTCCTTGCGAAGATCGAGGAGCTCAGCGGAACAATCGAGATCGAGAGCGAACCGGGCCGAGGCACGTCGCTGATCATCAAGCTCCCGCTGACGCTGGCGATTCTTCCAAGCCTGCTGGTCGAGATCGGCGGCGACGTGTTTGCGTTGCCCTTGGAGTCGGTCGTCGAAATCATTCGCGTTCGAAGCGACGAGCTGTCCTCGGTGCGAGGGCTTGCGACCGTGTCGATCCGTGATCGGGTCGTTCCGGTGTCGACGCTGGGCTCGATGTTCGATGGAGTCCGCCGCGACGGGCCGATCGGCGAAACGATGATTTTGACCGTATTGGCTGAGGGCGACCGCCGACTCGGGCTGGCCGTCGATCGCGTGCTCGGCAAAGAGGACGTGGTGATCAAGTCGATCGTCGAAAACTATCGAAACGTCGCCGGAGTCGCCGGGGCCAGCATTCTTGGCGACGGGCGCGTGTCGCTGATTCTCGATCCGCCGACGCTGATCGAGATGGCCTCGTCGGGCCCATGCGGCTCGCACGAGCGAACCCGGCCGCGGGAGGCCGTCGTTGGAACGCCGCCCGCGGTTCGTTCTGTGTCGATTCCCGTAAACCATTCACCTGATTGCCCTGCGGCGATTCACTTTTAAGGAGGATTGTCGATGACCGAGTTGGCGTGTTCCGAAGACCTGAAACTGCGGCTGCTGCGACAACTGTTTGCGTCGGCGACGCACGACGCTTCGGCGGCGATGTGTCGTTGGACCAACAGCCTGGTCAGCCTGACGCTGGACGAGGTTTGTGAAATCCCGTTGGAAAACGTGTGCGGCGACTTGAATTTCGGCGATGAACCGCTGACCATGGTCGTGCTGAACCTCGAAGGCGAGGCCGGTGGCTCGCTGTTGCTGATGTTCAATGAGGAAAGCGCCCGAGGACTGGCGGCTTCCTTGCTCGATGCGCCCGTCCATCATGGCCCCGGCTGGAGCGAACTGGAGCAATCGGCCTTGAACGAGACGGGAAACATCCTCGGCTGCGCGTACGTCAATGCGATTACGCGGCTGATCGACTACTCGCTCGTTCCGTCGACGCCGAATTTCGTCGTCGATTACGGCGCCAGCGTGTTGCAGGAAGCGATGTTGGGACAGGTCGCGCTGAACGATTCGGTGTTGATCGGTCGAACCCGGTTCCAACACCGAAACGAGGAAGTCAGTTGGTGGCTGCTGTTCGTTCCGACCGTCGCCCTGCGCGAGGTGATCGAACGGGCTTTGCTCTTGAAGGCGTGAGACCGCGTCAACGGCTGATAATCGGAGTAGGGCAACATGGTTTCCTGTTTAACGGAACAGCGACGAGACGAGATCAACGTCGGAATGGGGCAGGCCGTCTTTCATCGTGAGCCGGCCCAACTGACGGCGATTCTCGGCTCGTGCGTGGCCATTACGATGTTCTCGTCAAAATTGCGGGCAGGCATGCTCAGCCACGTTGTGTTGCCAAAGGCCGTTGAGAAAACGGCGTATCCGGCTAAATTCGCCGATACCGCCGTGCCTTATATGCTGTCGGCGTTCGAACGGCATGGGATCCGTCCCGGAGAGATCGTCGCCAAGATCGTCGGCGGCGCCTGCATGTTCGGCAAAAACAGTAAGTTCTTGGACATCGGCGACTGCAATGCAAAAGCCGCCGCGAAATCTCTCGAAGACGCCTCGGTTCGGTTGGTCGCCAGCGACATTGGCGGCGCCGCCGGGCGACGTATTTGTTTTGACTTGACAACCGGTGAAATTGTCATCGAATCCTCGGCCCATCGCGTTCGAACCATTTGAAAAACAGAATTCAAAAATGGCTGGCCGCACCGATGTTTCGTGATTACGAAAGAACTAATTGGCAATTGTTGATAAGTTTTTAACGGCAGGAGCTTTCATCACTATGGCTAAAACGTTGCTGGTGGCGGATGATGCGGCGATCGTTCGTGAGAAGATCAAGGAGACGGCCCGTCGCGCCGGATGGACTATTGCGGGCGAGGCTCGCAACGGCAAGGAAGCGATCGAACGCTACGCCGCGACCCATCCGACGGTCATGACCCTCGACCTGGTCATGCCCGAGTACGACGGCATTTACGCCCTTCGCGAAATTCTCGCAATGGATCCCAATGCCAAAGTGATCGTGGTCAGCGCGCTGGGGCAGAAAAACATCTTGAAAGACGCGTTCAAACTCGGCGCCGCCGATTTCGTCGTCAAGCCGTTCGACGCCCAAACGCTCGCCAATACGATCGAGCAATTTGCGGTTCAGGAGGAGGCCGCCGCGTGCGCCTAGTCGCATTTCCCCAAGCGACGCGGCGATGACGCAAGAGAACGCACGGGCGGCTCCGACGTGACCCGCGATGCCGGCCCGTGGTGATTTCGAAAAATAAAAAAAAGACCCCGGAGGCGTTCGTCAGCCTTCGGGGCCTTTGTTTTTTGTCGAGAAATCTCGCCGCCGCACAGGTCGAGATCAATAGCCCGTGCCGGGGCCCGGATTCACGTTGCCGACCATGTGCAGGTGGTCGTGGTCGATGTAGACGACCTCTTGGCAATCCTCGTCCGTGTTCTTGTAGGGAAGCGGCCAGCCCACCCACGTCGTTTCGGTGAAGTGGACGATGCATTTGTAGTGGACGTGGTGCAACTGGGCCGGACCGACCAGCGGATACACGCGCGGCGGGTCGATGTAATCGGAGATCGGTTCCTTCACGATCCGCACGTTCTGCCGTTGCGTTTCATACATCATCGGCAGTCCGCCCTGGACCGGTCGCGCCTTCTCCAACCCACGCATCACTTCGTCGTCCGACGGTTCGTCCAACGCCGCCGTCGGCGTGTTCGGCGTCAAGGGGCCGAGCACCGGCATCCGCTCGTAACGCTCGTGCTCCCAGAACTTGTCTTCCGGCAATTTTTGGAAGTACGGCGATACGGGAATCGGAAAGGCGAGAATTCCAAGGTTCGGGCCGGCCACCGTGCTGCACCCCGATGCGCAGACCAGCGACAACAGCCCGAGAACCCCAATGGCGACACATGCGTGTTTCGTGGACATCCCTGTCTCCTCGACTGAATAGATGGGACCGAGCCCATGCTACACTCTTATCGTGTTAAAATGTGCCGGACTTGCGGGTTTTTTGGATTGCACCGAAAAAAACAGGACTGGGAACCGATGGTCAGCTCCCAGTCCTGTCGCGGGTTAACGATCTTCGTTGAATAACCTAGCTTAACGGCGCCAGCAACTGGCCGGTTGATCTTTGAAGTCCAAGAACCACCAGCCATCGTCCCATTCCAACGTCACTTTCCGCCATCCCATCGGGACTTGCGGATAGGGATAGAACGGGCCGATGTACGGCCAGGCCGTCGGCGAATACTGCTTCGGATAGGTCACGGCCGCGTAGTTCGGGTAAGCGGCGTAGCTTGGCCAAGCGTAGTTGGGCATGTTCGGCTGATCGCATCGGGCCGGAGCCGCGCCAGCGCCATTGGCCGCCGTGTACATCGGCAACGGGCCGCCGTTGGGCGCGCTCGGACCGCGAGCCGATTGCATCGCCACTTGGGTTTGGGCCATCGGCTTGACGCGACTCGGTACGGCCATCGGTTGCGGGACTTCCGTCGATTCCTCGGCCGAGACCGTGCGGGCCGACGTCGCGCTGAACGAGCTAGCCACCTGATCCGCTTGGCCGGCGCTCGGTTGTTCGGCGTGACGGCCGATCATGCCGCCCAGCCGCTGGGTCCAGCTTTTGCTCGCTTTTTGGTCGCGGAGCGGATTTTGCGTCGAGCTGTCCGCGGTTTGGGCCTGCGAGGCCTCCTCGGTCGCGCTGTCCGAAGCAACGGTCAGGTCATTGACCACTCGGTTCACGCCAGGCGTCTGAAACACCAGCCGCAGGGCTGTGTTCATCTGGGTTTGGTCGGAGACTCGACCCCGAACCCAGGCGGTTCCGTCTTGAAACTTCACCCCAATTTTGTAGTCGGTCAGTTGGCCGCTGCTGCGCAGATTCTTTGCAATCTGCTCGGCAACCTCTTGGTTGCCGGCCAGGGCCAGTGTTGGGACGACCGCCATCAAAGCAGCCATCGCGATACCCGTGACAATTCGTCGCATGTTATCCCTCCTCTGAAGATCACGCCCGCGGACAATTTTCCTCGGGAAAATAGGTAACGTTGGCATGGCCGGAAAAGCTCCGAAATCTGCGGAGCATTGGCAAGGAGGACCTGTCGCGCCGCATCCTAAGCACGGCGGACAGGATTGCGGAGTCGCCCCCCTTGGCAACCGCCGAATCCGAACTGTTTTCTGCCTGAATATAGGTTTCGGTTGCTGGTTCTACCGAAAGGAGGCTTTTTTTCGATTTTGATGGTCTGCACGGTCGTAGGGGAGCTTCCGACCGGCAATCTGGAGAGTTTGGCGGAAGAAATCCGGCAACTTACCAGGTCGCGGCTTCGCGGCCTTTCCGGAAGTCGCACGTAACCGTCAAAATCATGGTCGCCAATGTGGCGCAGCAGAGTAGCCAGCAGCCCGGGCCGATCGTAAATGCGGCCACAGTAACACCACCCATGAGAGGCAGCGCCACAAAGAATAGGTATTGCCCAACGGTCTGAATCTTAGACCCTTCGCTCAGTCGGGCAGTCCAAGCGCTGAAAAAGCCGAACAGTTGCACAGCGATCAAAAGCCACGCGATCGTGGAGAAGTCGAGTCCGTTCATGGGGGCGGCAGATTCCTTTCTGTCGCCACGCATGGTAGCCACTTACCGAGAGTGCAGGAATACCAATTTTGTACGCATGACACCTTGAAGTGGTATCATGCGTGCCCCCCCTAGTATTGCTGCGATTTCAACGACAGGCCGTTTTCGCGGACGAGTCTCCACGTATTTTTGCGTTGAAATGCGTGTTACTTGATTAGCTTTTTGATCTCCGGTTCGGCATCCGCGATGGCCACGTTGCGGCTGACCACGTTGCCCTGTTGGTCGATCAGGATCATGGTCGGGACGGTCAGGATGCCCAGCGAATTGGCGGGCCGGCTGTCCAGACCGCCTTCCTCATAGATTTGCTGCCACGGCAGCGGATTTTCGGCCAGATAGGCGTTCAGGTCCTTGATGTTGTTGTCGAGGCTGACGCCAATCACGGTGAACGAGCGGCCGTATTTGTTCAAAAGTTCCTTCAACGTGGCCATGTCGGCCTTCGAGGGGTTGGACCAAGTGGCCCAGTATTGGACCAACACCACCTTGCCGCGGTAGTCGTCCAAATTGACGCTGCCGCCCGCCGGGGTTTTGCCCGTCAACGAAATCGGCTTGCCGACCGAATCGAGCCGCAGTTGGGCCCCGGCCGCTTTTTTGGCCGCCGGCGAGTCTCGGAACTCTTGAACGATCCGGCCGTACCACTTCTTGGCGTCGTCATCCTGGCCGGAAAACTCCTGGCTGATGGCCAACTGGAGCATGGCTTCGGCGGCGTCGGGGGCGGTCGGATCATCGCGGACGAACTGTTCGAGCTTTTTGAGCCACTCCGATTGGATCTTCGAGTAGTCGGCCTTCGGCGCCTGCATGCTCAACGCGTAGGCGGCCGTCATTTGGCGGAACTTCACGTAGCTGGCCAGCGTTTTGTCCTGACCGTCCTTGTTGAGTTTCTCAAACAATTTTTTCAAGCGATCGGCCCCGTCGGGACACGTGCCCGACTGAACGGCCGCGCCGATCATGTCGGCCAGTTGCCGAATCCACATCGTGCGATCCTCGGGGCTTTTCGCCGCCGCGGCGATCTGTTCGAGCAGTTCGGCCCTTTGGCCCAGCACGCGGCTTTGTTGCTCGGGCGTGGCGGCTTTGGCGCTCTCGCGATCCAGCGTTTCGAGATCCGCCAGCAGTTTTTGAGATTGCGAACCGTCGCCGCCGGCGGCGGTGGACTCGCCGTGACGCGCCAGGGCCGTTCGGAAGAAGAATCCGGTCGATGCGGCGGCCTGTTCTTCGCCGTTCGGCACGGGCATGTCGATGACGCGCCAGACGTCGCCGACCTGGACCAGCGTGCCGATCTGGACTTGGCCGTGGCGAGAACCTTCGGCCACGATGGCCATCACGTTCTCGTAGACCCGCAAATCCTTGGTCGATTGTTCGGTTCCGGCCGGCACCACGCCCGGTCGATTGGCGCTGAATTGCACCCAACCGGTGTCGCGGCCGATGGTTTTTTGCCGGGCGGTCATCGGCTTGAAGCCCGCCACGGCCTTGTCGGTCTTCTCGGCGATGCTTTCGGCCCGGGCCTTGCCCAATCCGAGCGTCTTCAACTCGGCCGGGGTCAGCACCAATCGGGCGAAACGATCGGCGTCGTGCGTGGCGATGGCCGCGATCACTTCGGCCGTAACCTCTTCCGCCGAAATGGATTTCCACGAGTCGATCACCCCGTCCTCATTGGCGTCGATGGCCCAGCGGCTGCCGCCGGTGTGAAACCAGCGGTATTGGTCGGGCTTGCCGTTGAAGTTCGAGTCGATGTCGCGATAGACCTCCAGACCGTCCTTATAATAGCTCCACTGATCCACGACATTGTCGTTGTTGGTGTCGACAAACCTGCGCAGAATGACGCCGTCGGGGCTTTCAATGATCCAACCCACCCGGCCGTCGAGCTTCTTGGCCTGAATCTTGCACTTGGCGATCTCTTCCGGACCGGGCCGATCGTAGTCGACGCCTGACTGGACCGGCATAAGCTTCAACGCTTGTTCGGCGGAAGGCGAAGCCGCCCAAGAACCCAAAGGTTGCCACACAATGGCCAGCACGAACATCCACCAACTCATTTGAACGCAACGGCATCGCATCGGTAGGTTCCTTCCCTCAAGAGATCGCGTTTGATCTCTTTCAGTTTCGGCTTGTCCGAGCGCGAAATATGAGCCGATTGCGTAGGCTTTTCCGGTTGCAAGGAATTTACCGGAGGAAGATCGTCGCCATCGGTCCCGTGGGCTGTTGATATGCGCAATCTAGATGGCATGCGTAGATTGGGTAGTGCACCATGACCACGTCTGCTGTGGCCATGGACGCTCGCCGCACCCAAGTGAGGCGTGTTTTACGAGCAGCCCATGCTCGTGCCGCAGTTGTAGCAGAGATAGCAGTTGCCGTTTCGGACGGTGATCGACCCGCAGTTGTCGCACGTGGGGGCGTCGGTCTGGAACGAAGCGAACTGCTCGCTGCGAGACATCAACGAACCAGGCGACGGGGCCGCCGGGCTGGCGGGGATGCGATCCATCACCGCGATGCTGGCCGACGTGCCGTTGCGTCGAGAGCCGTTCTTCGAGCTGTGTTGCCCGTTGCCCGAGACGACCCCCGACCCGTTCGACCCACTGGACCCGTTCGAGGAGCCATTGCCGTTGGCCGATCCTTGGGCCTTGTTGGGCCCGCCAGCCGTCGTGGCGGCGGGCCGTCGCTCTGGGTCCGTGTCCCCCGCGTCTGGAGGCACCGACGATCCGACCGGCGGCGCGGGCACTTTGTTGTTGGCCTCACGATAGCCCGGCAAGAATGTGTTGCCCAACCATCGAAAGATGTAATCGACCAGGCTTTTGGCGATTTTGATGTCGGGATTTTTCGTAAAGCCTTGCGGCTCAAACCGGGTGTGCGAGAACTTATTCACGTACACTTCCAGAGGGACGCCATATTGCAGACTCATCGAAACGGCCGTGCTGAAGCAATCCATCAGGCCGCTGATCGTGCTGCCCTCTTTGGCCATCGTGATGAACAATTCGCCGGGCCGTCCGTCGGGATACAGGCCCACGGTGATGTAGCCCTCGTGGCCGGAGATGCTGAACTTGTGGGTGATCGATGGTCGGGTGTCGGGCAGTCGTTCGCGGCGCGGCGCGGCGACCAGTTTCTCCGACGCCTTGTCCGATTTCGTCTTGGTCGACAGCGGCTGCACCTCTTTCGAGCCATCGCGGTAGATAGCCAGCGCTTTGAGCCCCAGCCGCCAGCCCTCCATGAACGCGTCGGCCACTTCCTCCGGCGTGCTTTCCTTCGGCATATTCACCGTTTTGGAGATGGCTCCGGAGATGAACGGCTGCGCGGCCGCCATCATGCGGATATGCGCGCGCCAAGGAATCGAGCGATGTCCGTTCTTCGGCGGAAACGCGCAGTCGAACACCGGCAAGTGTTCGGGCTTCAAGCCTGCGGCGCCTTCGATCGTGTCGCGTTGGTTGATGTCGTCGAGAATCGCCGCGGTTTGGGCGTCGTCGTAGCCCAAGGCCTTCAAGGCCAGCGGAACCGTTTGGTTGACGATCTTCAACATGCCGCCGCCGGCCAGTTGCTTGTACTTCACCAACGCGATGTCGGGCTCGATGCCGGTGGTGTCGCAGTCCATCATGAAGCTGATCGTGCCGGTGGGCGCCAACACCGTCGCCTGGGCGTTCCGGAAACCGTGCCGCTTGCCGTGCGTCAGCACGTCGTCCCACAGGTCGCGGGCGAACTGCTGCAACGACTTCGGGCAATTTCTGATCTCCTCGACCTTCTGCCAGTGCATTTCCATGACGTGCAGCATCGGGTCGCGGTTCTTTTCGTACTCCGAAAACGGCCCGACGGCCGCGGCCAACTCGGTGCTGGTGCGGCAGGCCGCCCCGTGCAAAATCGCCGTCAGCGCGCCGCACAATCCCCGGGCCTCGTCCGAATCGTAGGGCAACCCGGAGGTCATCAGCAGGCTGCCGAGGTTTGAGAAACCCAGACCCAGCGGACGGAACCGATGGCTGTTCGTGGCGATCCGTTTGGTCGGATAGCTGGCGTGGTCGACCAAAATCTCTTGGGCGATGAACACCAGCCGGCAGGCCGACACAAACCGTTCGACGTCGAACTGGCTGTCCTCGCCGCGGAACTTCATCAGGTTGATGCTCGCCAGGTTGCAGGCCGAGTCGTCGACGAACATGTACTCGCTGCACGGATTGCTCGCGTTGATCCGGCCTGAGGTCGGGCAGGTGTGCCAGCGGTTGATCGTCGTGTCATATTGCACGCCCGGATCGCCGCAACACCAAGCCGACTGCGCCATGCGTTGGAACATGTCGCGGGCCTGATAGACCGGGCCCGACTTGCTCGCATCGGTGACCCAATGCGTGGTCCACGGGCGATCGGCCTCGACGGCTTTCATGAAATCGTCGCTCAGCCGGACCGAGAGGTTCGCGTTTTGGAACAGAACCGTGTCGTAGGCTTCTTGCGGATCGTAGCCCTGCTCGACCAGGGTGCGGACTTTTTTCTCCTCGCGGCTCTTGCACTCGATGAACTCCATCACGTCGGGATGCCAATCCTTGATCGACTGCATCTTGGCCGCCCGGCGCGTTTTGCCGCCGCTCTTGACCACCGCCGCGATCTGATCGTACACCCGCATGAACGACAGCGGACCCGACGGACGTCCGCCGCCGGACAGCTTTTCGCGGCAAGAACGCAAGGTCGACAGATCGGTGCCCGTCCCGGAACCGAACTTGAAGAGCATGGCCTCGCTTCGGGCCAGCTCCATGATGTCTTCCATGTTGTCCTGCACGCTTTGGATGAAGCAGGCCGAGGCTTGCGGGAACTCGTAGGGGTTCTCCGGCTGAACGGCCTCATCGCTCGTGGCGTCCCAATGCCAGTTGCACATCGCCCCCTTGATGCCGTACTGATGGTACAGCCCGACGTTGAACCACACCGGCGAATTGAACGACGCGAATTGGTGCAGACACAACCAGCACAGTTCGCGATAAAACCGCTCGCCGTCTTCGTTGCTGGCAAAATAGCCGTCCGCGACGCCCCAATCGGCGATGGTGCGGCAAACGCGATGGACCAACGGGCGAATGCCCTTCTCGCGCTCGGCGGTGCCCACTTCGCCGTAAAAATATTTGTTCGCCACGACGTTCGTGGCCAGTTGACTCCACTCGACCGGCATTTCGCAGTCGGTCTGCTCGAACAACACTTCGCCGCCTTCCCCTTTGATCGCGGCCGTGCGCAGATCCCATTCGACCGTATCGAACGGATTGGTTCCGTCGTCGGGGCAAAACACGGCCGGAACGGAAAGGCCCAGGACCGACGGCTTCGTCGCTTTCAGAGCTGCGGGTTGCTCGGCCGTTATCGCTGAAGCGCGCGCGGGCACGCGATCGACCTTATCCATGATGATGTTCCTTGATTCCGTAAGGAGGCGATGAAAAAATGGTATCCGTCCCACTATATATTGTACAGAGCGGTCGAGTGACCACAACATACAGCCGAGAACGTCCTAATTTAGCGATTTCTTGACGTTGGTCAACGGGTCGGCCAAGAGTTGTTTTAAGATGGCATGCGGCAACAAGTTGCGGCAATCCGCCTTGCTGACAATGCTAGCGTTCACTGTGGGAAGATGTATCGGAAATACCTTGTTTTCCAGGGGTTTGGGAGTTTTCGGACACTGCCCGATTGTGAATGAAAAAAATCGAGAAGCTACGAAGACTGTGCAGTCTCGGTCGATAGCTTTCTTGCCCAGTCGGCCAACAACCGACCGACGTCGCGACATTCGGCGAGCGTCTCCGGCGTCGGACGATATTGAGCCCGGATCGGGTCGCGAATAACCTGCCATTCGAGTCGGCTGCGCAGGGCTTCGTCGATGGCCTCGGCAGCGCCTTTGCCCCAGCCGTAAGAGCCGAACGCGACGGCGGCTTTGCCTAAAGGACGCAGTCCCTCTAGATAGTTGAGCGTCGCGGCCGCCATCGGCATCATGTTGCGATTGAGCGTCGCGGAGCCGAACGCCACGGCCGCCGCGTCGAGCGTTTCGGTGGCGATGTGCGTCAGGTTGGAGCGTCGGATAAAGATCAGTTGGGCGTCGATGCCCGGCTGCGAGGCGCCTTCCCAAATGGCCCGGCCCATCATGGCCGTGCTTTCCCACATCGTGTCGTAGATCACCAGCACCTTGGGCTTCGGCCGATGGTTGGCCCAACCGCGATAGGCCTCGATGATTTGCGGGGCGTGGCTGCGCCAGATCAGTCCGTGGCTGGGTGCGATCATTTCGATCGGCAGCTTGGCGACGCCGTCCAGGACGTTCAGCACCGCCTTGGCGTAGGGCATCACGATGTTGGCGTAATAGGTCAGGGCCTCTTGCATCACGATGGCCAGGTCGGCCTCGTCGTCGAACCGCGCGCTGGTGGCGTAATGCTGGCCGAAGGCGTCCATCGAGAACAGCAACTTCTCCTCGGGCACGTAGGTGAACATCGACTCGGGCCAGTGGACCATCGGGGTTTCGACGAACTGGAGCGATCGCCGGCCCAGCGGCAGACGGTCGCCGTTGGCGACGATTTGCGTCTTCCAAGGCAGATCGCCGAAATACTGGCGGAGCGTCGCGGCGCACTTTTTGTCGCACACCAGCGTGGCTTGCGGCAGCGCGGCCATCACTCGGGCCAGCGCGCCGGCATGGTCCGGTTCGGCGTGATTGCACACGACGTAATCGACCCGGGCCAAGTCCGTGTGCGAGGCGACGTTGCGCAGCAGTTGGTCGGCGAACGGGGCTTTGACGGTGTCGACCAGCGCGGTCTTTTCGTCCCGCACCAGATAGGCGTTGTACGTGGCGCCGCGCTGGACGTCGTAGCTGTGGAAATCGCGGATGGTCCAGTCGACGACGCCGACCCAATCGATGTCTTTGCGAAGCGTGGTATTCATGGCGGTGGCTAAAAACGTCTCTTTTGAGGATGATGATTAAAAAGGCCGTTGCACGAATGCGATGGTTCAACGCGGGACGCCGGGGCCATCGACCACCGTCGCTTGATAGCCGGCCGCTTGAACGGCGTCCAACAATTCCTGCGGAATAATGTTTTCGCCGGCGACGACGGCCCATCCCTGCTCGGCGTTGACCTCGACGCGGGTGACGCCGTGGCAGCTTTGCAGGGCTTTGGCGACCGCTGCTTCGCAATGGCCGCAATGCATGCCGGCGACGGCCAACCGAATGGCATGATCGTCGGAGGAGCCGTCAGGCGTCGCGGTTCGTCGGAACTTTGCCAAAAAGGACGCGGCCAACATGCCCAACAACAACACGGCCCAGAACGTCGAGAGCCAGGAGCCGGCCATCATTTCGTGGGCGTGCTCGGCCGACGACAACATTTCCACGTGAAAGTTCGGCAAGATGACGTTGAGCGTCAGTCCGGCGACCACGGCGCTGAGGGCGATGGTCAGTAAATACAAAACGGCGTTTCGACCGCCCAGCACTTTCCAAAGCGTTGCGATCGTCGCGGCGTTGGTGGCCGGTCCGGCGATCAAAAACGCCAGCGCCGCGCCGGGCGACGCCCCCAGGTGCAACAGTCCGACCGCGATCGGCACGGACGCCGAGGCGCAGACATACAGCGGAATGCCCAAGGCCATGGCCAGCAGGATCGACGAAACGCCGCCGCCCAAGTAAGCGTGCCATTGGTTGGGCGAGGCCAATGCGCCGACCGCGCCGGCGATCAAAATGCCGACCAACAACGGCCCGCCGATGTCGCGGGGCAGCGTCAAAAAACCGTACTCCAGCGCGCGGCGAACGACGCCGTGCCGTCCGCGATCGGCGCAACAGGCGTCGGTGCACACGGTCGGCCTCGACGAATCTTCGCCGTCCGACGTCTCGGGCAAGTCGTCGAACAGCATGACCAGCAGTCCGCCGAGCAGCCCGGTCAGCAGCGCGACCACGGGCCGATACACCGCAAAAACGCCGCCCAACAGCGAGTACGTCACCGCGATGCTGTCCACGCCGGTCTGAGGCGTCGACAACAGAAACGAAGTGGTCGCGGCGCGGCTCGCCCCGTGACGTCGAAACGCCGCCGAGACGGGAATCACGCCGCACGAGCACAAAGGCAACGGCACGCCCAGCAGCGACGCCCTCCAGACGGGTCCGAAGCCGCGACCGCCCAGATGCCGCTCGACAAACTCCGGCGAGACGCACACCGACAGCAAGCCGGCCACGAAAAAACCAAACAACAAATAGGGCGACATTTGGCCCAGCACGAGCCAACTGCCGCCCAAGATTTCTTTGAATCCGTCCCTGACATCTTCAAAAAACGGCCGCTCAAAGCGTGCATTGCCGCTGGACGGGTCGGACGCCGCTTCGAACTGAAATCCCTATAGCATTCTATCCTAACCGGCGTGTTTGGCCAGATAGGAAGCCACGCCGTGGGCCGTCGGCTGCATCGCCTCTTGGCCGGCGTGCCAGTTAGCCGGACACACGTCGCCGTGCTCCTCGTGGAACTGCAAGGCGTCCAAGATTCGCAGGGCCTCGTCCACATTGCGTCCCAGCGGCAGGTCGTTGATCAACGCGTGCCGCACCACGCCCTGACGGTCGATCAGGAACAGGCCGCGCAACGCCACTCCGGAATCCAACAGGACGCCGAAGCTGCGGGCGATGTCCTTGGTCAGGTCCGAAACGAGCGGATACTGGATCGGTCCGATGCCGCCGGCCTTGCGAGGCGTGTTCTTCCACGCCAGATGCGTGTAGTGCGAGTCGACCGAGACGCCCAGCACTTGGGCGTTCTTTTGGACGAACTTCGCCAACGCCGCGTCGAACGCGACGATCTCGGACGGGCAGACGAACGTGAAGTCCATCGGGTAGAAGAACAACACGACGTACTGCCCTCGGTAGGATGACAATTTCACTTCGGCGAACGAATTGTCGGGCATCACCGCCTGGGCGGCGAAATCCGGAGCTTCTTTCGTGACTAACGTGCACATTGGAATGGTTCCTTTCCATCGTCAAAGGTTTTTTACCACGGAGACACGGGGAACACGGAGAAGATTTTTTGGACGCCTTGGGCCTTCCGGCGATTGTGGATTTCTTCCACCTTCCTCTCCGTGACCTCCGTGTCTCCGTGGTGCTTTTCTTTTAGGTTACTTCGCGCCGCGCTGGCCGAGTTGCTGGTCAATCATGTGCAGCCCGACGCCGCTGTCGCCGACGCGATTAAGTTGCGAGACGATCAACTGGGCGGCGGCTTCTTCCTCGACTTGCTCGCGAGCGAACCATTCGAGGAAATCGTGGCTTGCGCCGTCTCGTTCCATGGCGACCAGATTCATCAACTCGTTGATCATGGTGGAGATTTTCACCTCGTGTGCGTAGGCGTCCTTGAAAGCCTCAAGCGGCGCGGTCCACTCGCCCTTGGGCGACGCGATCTCGCTGAGGTTGACTCGGCCGCTACGATCGTTCACGTAGTCGAAAATCCGCATCGCGTGTTGATGTTCTTCGCCGGCTTGCACCACCATCCAGTGGGCCATGCCTTTCAAGTCTTCCGACTCGAAATAGGCGGCCATCGAAAGGTACAAGTATTCGGAAGCCAACTCCGCGTTGATCTGCTGGTTCAACGCCGCTTGCACTTTGGAATTCAACATGATTTTGCTCCTGCTTACGTTTCTTTCAAAATGGAAGTACGTTCGTTTCGTCGGGCGTTGCACGCCGGACAAAGTCCAAAATATTCCAGCCGCCGTCCCAAAAACTGGTAGCCTCGCCAAGCATGGGTCGGCGGTGCGACAGGGTCAAGCGACGGTGCGAAAACATCGTCCACTCGCCCGCAATCGACGCACCGAAAATGGTCGTGAGGCCGAATGTCGCCATCGAACCGGGCCTCGCCGCCGGCCTGGTCCAACTTCCGGACCAACCCGACTTGGACCAAACGCTCCAAGTTGCGATAAACCGTACCCAGGCTAATTTTAGGCAGCCGGCGACGAACGATCCCGTGCAGCACCGCCGCGGTGGGGTGTGAGGTGAGCTTTCGCAGCTCCTCCAGGATCACCTGCCGTTGTCGTGTGTTGCGTTGGAATTGTTCGTTGGTCATCAGTTCACCTCACGCTAATAGATATTATTACTGATATCGGAAAAATGTCAAGAGGAGTTGATAAAAATATTGGATCCATTCCACACGGGGGAGGTGCAGCGACCAGCGCACACGGGCACCGTTCCCCTAAAAACAAAGGGAATTCGTCAAGAAAAAGCCCCGTCGCCCGACATTTTGCCAAGCGAGAGCTACAGTCCGCGCCGTCTGAAAAACCGCCCTACCCGACCGTGATCTTGTTGATCTTCACGCGGGTGTAGAGCTGACGATGGCCGGTCTTGCGGCGATAACCCTTGCGACGACGGGCCTTTTGGATGGTCAGCTTCGGACCTTGAGCTACGGAGAGCACCTCGGCGGTCACCGTGGCGCCGTTCAGCACAGGCTGTCCCACTTGCAGCGACTGCTCATCACGATAGGCCAACACCCGATCAAACGTCACTTGATCGCCGGCTGCGAGGTCGCGGTAATCGATATCGAGCTCTTGACCTTCTTCGACTTTGAACTGGCGTCCACCTTCGACGATAATCGCGTACATGGGATATTCCTGAAAACTATCTCTGGTCCAAATCGGCAAACTGCTAAGTTTACCAGAACTGGCACGAGTTGTTCAAGGGGAGCTGGAACCGACTTACGGGAACTTTACTTCGCGCTGTTCGGCGTCTCGGCACTCGATCAATAGGTATTCCGGCGCAACTTCTTCCACGCCAATGACTTGCACCGCCATTTGGCCTTCCTGTTCGAGCCGGGCCAATTCCATCCGTTTTCGATTGTTCAGGTAGTCGGCCACGTCTTCGGCCACAGAAATCGTCACCCGGCGGATGGCTTCGCGTTGGCTGGCGAGGATCAGCAGCCGCACGACGTCGATGGCCATGCTTTCGGGGGTTTTTACGAATCCGGAGCCTTTGCAGCTTGGACACTCGGTGAAGGCGCTGCGTTTTGGGTTGGTGCGGATACGCTGCCGGGTCATTTCGATCAATCCGAAGGGGCTCGTGCGGAGGATTTTCGTCCGCGCCCGATCCCTTCGCACCGCGTCGCGCAAGGCGTGCTCCACGCCGCGACGATGCTTTTCCTTGCGCATGTCGATGAAGTCGTTGACGATCACGCCGCCCAGATCGCGCAGACGAATTTGCCGGGCGATCTCCTTGGCCGCCAAAATGTTCATCTGGTAGGCGGTCTCTTCGGCCGAATCGTCGGCCCGGAAACTGCCGCTGTTGACGTCGATGGCCACCAGCGCCTCGGTCTGATCGACGACGATCGACCCGCCCGATCGCAACGGCACCCGGCGGCGATGGATTTTGGCAATTTCCTCGTCCAGGTTGTACTTGCAGAACAACGGCTCGCGGCCTTCGTAAAACTGCAAGCGATGGACGTACCGCGGCATGGTCATCTGCAAGAATTCTTTCGCCCGCTCGTGGGCCGTCGGTTCGTCGATGTAAATCGCGTCGACCTCGCCGGTGAAAATGTCGCGGATCGTGCGGATGATCATGTCGCTTTCTTCATAGATCACCGACGGGCTCGGTTGGCGTTTGATGCGCCGGGCGATCACCTTCCACAACCGCAGCAAGTAGGCCATGTCGCGAGACAATTCCCGCTTGGTCCGATCGCTGCCGGCGGTGCGGACGATGAATCCGACGCCCTTTGGCGGCTTCAGTTCCAACATGATGTCGCGCAGACGGCGCCGAATCGTTTCGTCCTCGATCTTCCGCGAGACGCCGATGCGTCCCAACGCGGGCATCAGGACCAGGTATCGGCCCGGAATGCTGATGTACGTCGACAGCGTGGGCCCTTTGGTGCCGATGCCTTCCTTGATCACTTGGACCAGGACTTCGTCGCCGCGGCGCAGAATTTCCTGGATGGGCGGCTTGAAACGCGGACGGCCGCCGAACCGATGGCTGCGCGGGTGTTCGTCGTGTTCGTCGGCCACGTCGTCCGTCTCATCGCCGACGGCCGAGTCGCCGTTGTGCGAACGATGCGGAGCGCTGGAGCCCATCGCTTTGGCGGGATCGTAGCCGCCTTGGCGGAAATACTGCGGCTCGATGTCGCTGATGTGCAAGAAGCCGTTGCGTCCGACGCCGAAGTCGACGAACGCCGCCTGGATGCTCGGCTCCAGGTTGACCACGACGCCCTTGTAGATATTGCCTACGTAATTGTCTTGTCCGGAACGTTCAACATACAACTCTTCGAGGATTCCATCCTCCACGATCGCGATCCGGCATTCTTCCGGCTGCGCGACGTTGATCAACATTTCCTGCTTCATAGTGTCGCTTTCTTGTTCGGCAATACCGACCAATGCACATTCGTCCGGAAAAGCGGCAATGACCGTTCATGCAGCCACCTCCACGGCGGTTCGCCGCAAGCAAGCTCCTTGCGATTCCAGGTCGGCCGCGTCCAAGGCGGCCAGCACTTCACGAGGTCCGGCGCTGCCTTGAGCATGCACTCGCAACCGCATCGACAATACGCCGTCGCCGAGCGAAAGCTCCGCGACCGACGCACGCAGATCGATCGGCGGACGCCCACGGTCACGCTCGATCGGCCACGACGCGGCGGCCAACAACCGTTCGATCCGCTCGCCCAACGCCGCGCGGCGCTCGACGGGAATCGAAACCTCGTAGGAAGCGCTTCGCACCTGAGCCTTTCGGCTGCCATCGGGCAGGATTTCGATCGTGTGGAAATCGAGCCCCGACGGCAACTGCGGCGACACGCGCCGCTGCAACTCGTCAGAGGAAAGCCTTTCGGCCAACTCGAACTCCATCACTTCGTCGACTCCTTCGATCCCGACCGCCAGGGCCAAGGGGAACGTCATCCTCGGTTTCGGATGGAACCCCTCGCTGAAACTCAGTTTCAACCCCGCACGGCGAAACGCCCGCTCCAAACACCGCATCAAATCGCGATGTCCGATGAACCGCAGGTCTCCCTGCTTGGAAAAACGAATACGCACTCGTAATCGAACGATGCGTTCGACTTCCCTCGCCACTGCCGTTGCCGGCGAGGAACCCTTTTCTTGATTCACGTTACCCATTACTCAACAATCTCTTGAACCCGCTTCTTCGCTTCCTCCTTGAGGAAGCTGCGCACGTCGCGGGCGTTCTCCATCGTCATGGCCCGGGCGGCGACCGCCTCGCATTCGGCGATCGTCACTTTGCGGCAGACGTTTTTCACCTCGGGAATGGCGCTCGGCGTGGCGCTGAACCGACGCAAACCCAGCCCAAGCAGCAGCATGGTGTACAACGGGCTGCCGCTCATCTGCCCGCACATATTGATCGGAACGTTTTTTTCGACCGCCGCTCGAATCGCCATCGAAATCAGCCGCAACACGGCCGGATCGGCAGGATTGTACAGCCCGACGACGTCCTTGTTGCTCCGGTCGACCGCCAACGTGTATTGGATCAGATCGTTCGTGCCGATGCTGAGGAAGTCGACCTCCTCGACAAACCGATCGATCATGATCACCGAGGCGGGCGTCTCGACCATCATGCCGACCGGAACTTTGTCGTTGAACGCGATGTGGTGCTCTTCCAAGTCTTCCATCACGTCGGCCAACACCATCTTCGCCTGACGCAGTTCGAGCATCGTCGAGACCAGGGGGAACATGATCTGCACGCTGCCCATCGCCGACGCGCGAAGGATCGCCCGCAATTGCGTCCGAAAAATCGGCAAGTTTCGAAGCGCCAGGCGAATGCTCCGCAGCCCCAGGCATGGATTGCGCTCGTCGTCGGGATGCGGCATGTTCGGCATCTTGTCGGCGCCCATGTCGAAGGTGCGAATCACCACGGGCTTGTCGCCCATCGCCTGGATCACGCGGGTGTAGGCTTGATAATGCACCTCTTCGGTCGGCTCGACCTCGGCGCCGAGATACAGGAATTCGGTGCGGTACAGTCCGACGCCGTCCGCCCCGCGATCGACGCAATGGTCGACCTCGTAGGGGAACTCGATGTTGCCGAGCAGTTGAACCCGGACGCCGTCGCGCGTTTCGGCCGGCAAATCGCGGAGCGGCTCCAACCGGGCCGCCAACGTGCGGATCTCCTCGGCCTCGTGGCGATACTTGGCCAGCGTCTCTTCGTCGGGCTGGAGAATCACCAACCCCTTGTCGCCGTCGATGATGACCTGGTCGCCGCCGGAGACTTCCGTCAAGAACGGGCCCGTGCCCACGACGGCGGGAATTTCCAACGCCTCGGCCACGATGGCCGTGTGGCTGCCGGGTCCGCCGATCTCGGTCACGAACCCCCGGACGTAACGGCGGTCCAGATTGGCCGTCTCGCTGGGCGTCAGGTTGTGGGCCAACACCAGCACGGCGGAGGTCAGATGCGCGATGCCTTCGCGCCGCCGGCCCAGCAGGTGGCGCAGCAACCGTTTTTCGATGTCGAAAATATCGCTGGCCCGCTCGGCCAAATAGGAGCTTTCCAGACGCTGAAAGACCTGGGCGTAACGTCGCAGTGTTCGGCTGACGGCGTACTCGGGCGAGTAGTGCCGCTGGCGGATCATCTCCTCCAATTCGCTGCGGAGCCGCGAATCCTGGAGCATCTGGAGATGGGCTTCAAAGATGGCACCGTATTTTTCGCCCAATTCGGCCGAGACCGTTTCGCGGTGATGCGCGATTTCGGCGGCGGCGGCCGCGACGGCTTTGTCGAGTCGCTCGACTTCATCGACGACCGCATCGCGCGCGACGAACCGGCGAGGGATGCGAAATCCCTCGTTGTCCATCACGAGCGCTTCGCCAATGGCCACGCCCGGCGAAACGGCAATCCCTTGAAGTTTTTGCATCATGGGTTTTTCAACGTGGACGGGTTGGTTCGGCGTCAGGCGTTGTCGCCGAAACGTCCGGCGAACAACGGCTCCAGTCCGGCGACGACCGACTCGGCGTCAGGGCCCTCGGCTTCGATCGTGACGGTTTCGCCCTGTCCGGCGACCATCGTCAGGATTTGCAGCACATCGGTGCCGGACACCTGGCGGCCGCTCTTCACCAACGTGACCCGCGACTGGCCGCGGCGCACGGCTTCGGCGATGGCGACGGCGGTTCGGGCGTGCACGCCCGAGGGGTCCGTCACAACAACGGTGCGGGTTACGGAAGGCTCCGACATGGCTGCTGCTTTTACGACCCGAACTGGTTGTTGTCCGCTTCGTTTAATAGCTGTTGGACGTCCTCCACGCTTTTGGCTTGTTTGAGGAACCGGCAAAACGTGTCGTCGCGAAGCTGACGGGAAATGTTTTCCAAGGCTCGCAAATGGTCACCGGGCCGATCGGGAGGCGAAATCAAGAGGAAGAACAAATGGACGACCTCGCCGTCGAGGCTGGCGAAATCGACGCCCGGGCCGCTGACGGCCACCGTGCCCACCAGATGATCCACGCTGGGATGTTTGGTGTGGGGGACGGCGACGCCGCGGCCGATGCCGGTGCTGCCCAATTCCTCGCGTTTGAGGATCGCCTTGATGATGCTCTCGGACTCCTCGGCTTCAACCTGACCCGCCTTGCACAGGGCTCCGACCATCTCGCGAATGGCCCCTTCCTTGTCGTGTGCGGTCAGTTGTGCGAGGATGGCGTCGCGACAAATAAAGTCGGCAAATTTCATGCGTACCTTCTCCTTCGTGGCGCGACGGTCTTCGCCCGCTTGAGGGCGAATCGAAGACTGGCCGCCGGCCGCTTGTCTTAAAGCGTCGCCCGACACCGTTACTCCCGGTGCCCGACGCCGCGATGACGGTCTTGGACTTTCTCCTTGTGTTTGCGCAGTTGCTGCTCCATCTTTTCGACCACGGCGTCCACCGCGGCCAACAGATTCTCCGCCTGCGCCACGGCGACAAAATCGTCGTGCTTTTTGGCGGACACCTTCAGATCGACCGCGGGTTGATCGCGATGCTCCAGATCGATGGTCAGCTCAATCGCGCTGACGCGGTCGTAAAGGCGAGGGAGTTTTTCCAGCTTTTCCTGAATCATGGCCTGGGTCGCGTCACTGACGTGCCCATGCCGAATGGAAATGTTGTTCATCTGCTGCACAGAACCCACTCCTTGGTAAGAGCAAACAATTCTAGCGATTTGTCGCCGGCGGCACAAATGCAAACTTCGTTTCGTCGGCGGGACGTCGTTCCCGTCGTCTCTGACAGTCTAGCTTGTTATGCGTCTGGCGCAAGGGGGGTGCCTTGAAACAGAGCCGGATTGGCCCAAGAATTTCCGCCCGAATTTTACGTCTGCGTGTCGGTAAAACCGAAAATCCTCAAGACGCCATTCTTGCGGGTTGGTAAAATCCACCGCGTGGCGTTAATAGAACACCCCCCGAAAAAAGCGTTTGCCGCGGGCCATCGTCAACCGAGCGGCGACGGTTCGTGGCCACCAAACCGTCAAAATGCGACTCATCACGGCATAGGGTCGCCGAGATTGATCAGCGTGATGCAACCGCCGAGGCAACAAACGGTTATGGCGAGCGCTTGCCCGTCGCGGACGCCTTCGTTTCGGCGGGGCCGGTGGTCGACTCCGTTTCTTTCACGCGGATTTTGCCGTCCTTTAATCGCTCTTGCCAACGTCGCATCGGCTGTTGACGCTTGGCCTGTGTTTGATCGGGCCGGTACAGTCCGCCGCCGACGCCGGTTAGATCCTTCAGGTTCCAATAGCTCAAAACGCGAACGGCCAGCACCTCGTCGTTCAAGGCATCGACCAGTTTGACGTCTTCGCCCGCCGCCAGATCGTCGTTGCTGTAATTGCAGAGCATCCGGAATAGCTTGGACGCCTGTTGGGGATAATGTTTTTCCAGCGTGTGCTTGACCGCTTTCGCCGATTCGGCGCTGCGAGTGACCGCTTGGCGAAGCTCGTCGACGTAGTCGGACCAGTCGAGTCGGTAGGCCGGGTCATTCAACACCATCGCCATTTCTTGAAATTGGTCGATGAAGGCCAGGCAACGCAACGCGAGCCACCGGACTTCCTTCTGCGGTCGCGAAGCGGACGACAATTCCGACAGCGCGACGCGCGCCGACTGATCCGTTGGCCACAACGCCGGCGAGGCGATCGCCAGTGAGGCTTTACGGTCCAAAAGGCTGATCGGATCCGTCGTGATCCATTTGGGCGATTCCTTCGTCATGGGCTCGGAGGTTTGATTCGCATCGAACCCCACCCATCGCGGAGCCTTGAGAACGAGACTCTTTTCTTCCGGTTCCGATTCGTGCCAGACGAGGTTGCCCGAGCTGGCGTAAAGGTCGGCCGTCATGGGCAAGGTGTCTTCCGTGGGATCCAGGCCCGGCGGGACGCGACGCCGCACGTCGATCGCCGCGACCGCTTGCGTGTCGGAAAAAGTCAGCACGCCGACGCGTTTGCCGAACTCCACACGCAATTGCGTATCCGACCTTGCCAACGGCATCATGACCACCCGGCCGTAAACCACGCGGATACCCGGCGGATCCTTCGCACGAGCCGGCAACAATTCCAGTCGCGTGCCGCCGAGGATTTCCAACGTGACGCCGCTGGTCAACGCCAGCTTGACGCGATACGTCGGCAGCACCTCAAGTTGTTGCGGCATCAAGGCTTCGTTCGGCTCAACGCGAGTCCAGCCGTTCTTGGCGTCTTCACGCAACAACACCTGATCGGTCGACATCATCCGCGCAAGCGGTTCGACGGGCAACGGCGATTCGACGACCTGGCCCGGCTTGGCCTCCGAGTCCTTCGAGGGCTCTTGACGATCCTTGACGGCCGGCTCGGGCGTCGGCTTGATCTTGATCTCCGCGGTCGAATGGTCCGGCGTGACTTTTGTTGCAGGTTCCTTTTCACGCGACGATTTCACCGTCGTCGGCTCCTGGGATGGTTGAGCCGTTGGGTGTTTTTCCGTCTGCGGACTTTGGGGCGGTGTTTCGGGCTGCCCGGCGACCGACGTCCTTTCCGACGGTTTTTCATCCGGCTTGACCGACGAGGGGGCCGACTCCGAAGCCGCCACGCCGGATGGCTCGGCCGCGCTGGGTTGGGCGGACTCGTCGGTTGACGATGCGGAGGGTGCGGCTTTTGCGGACGTTGTCTTTACCGACACGGCGGCCTCTTTGCGGCCAAACCACTTGCTCAACGGCTTGCCCGGGGTAACCAACAGCCCGACCACCACAAAGCCCAACACCAGCGCCGCGCCGATCGCCGTCGACAACCAGTGACGCCGCCGTTGCGATTCGCGCAGGTACTCGGGCACCATCGGCCGCACGCGCTGACCGTTGACGTCGCTCTCGCCGAGATCCAACTGGGGCGGGACAAGCGTCGAGACCGAACCGATCGGCGGCGGAGGAGGCGGAGGGGGCGGCGTCGGCACGCTGCCCTCCAGCCGATCCTTTTGCTGGTACATCCGCTGACGAGACACCGGATCGATGTCGGCCGGCTCGCCCAACACCAACGTGAGAATCTGATGGCAGGCGGCCACCTCGGCCAAATGGATGTCCGAATCGAGGCAGATCTTCTCGAAATCGCTGACGTCGTCCGAGCTAAGCGTGTTGTCGAGGTATTCGGCCACCGCGTTGGCGTCGAGCTTCGCGTTGCGGTCTGTCAGGCTCGGCGCGCCCAAGCGAAGCCGCTGCATCACGTCGCGGATGTGTTCGACCAGATTTGAAGCGTAGGGACTCTCTTCGATTTTCTTAGCGATGTCCTGGGCGTCTTGGGGTTCCAAAATACCGTCCAGGTAGGCCAGCAAAGTTCGCAACGTCAATCGCATGAGATCACCTCCTACTGGGTATTAGTGTCACCACGGATGGGTTTTCGTACAAAAAATTCCAAAAGTCTGGCGGAATGAAGGTTTTTTTACCACCTTGCATTGTTTCCAGACGCGGCAGCGTTCATTTTCAAGGCGGTTTCAAAGACTCCCATTGATTCCTTGGTTGATCGAACTCATAATCAAAAGGCAAAAATTCACCCCCTCTGGACGTGAAACAGAAAGGCGGGATTGTCATGACCCCCCCATCCAAAGCAAATCTTCAACTTGGCACCTTGGCGCTGCACGCCGGACAACAGCCCGACCCGACGACCGGCTCGTGCGCTGTGCCGATCCATATGACGAGCAGCTACGTCTTCAAAAGCGCCGAACATGCCGCGAAGTTGTTCGCGCTGAAGGAGCTCGGCTGGATTTACACCCGGCTGGGAAACCCCACCACCGACGTGTTCGAGCAACGGATGGCCGCGCTCGACGGCGGCGTCGGCGCCGTGGCCACCAGCAGCGGCGAACACGCCATCGCCGTGGCGCTGTTGAATCTGGCGCATTCCGGCGGCCACATCGTCTCCGGTGCGGCGTTGTACGGCGGCACCGTCACCCTGCTGGGACAGACGTTCAAGCGGCTGGGCATTGATGTGACGTTCGTCGACGCCACGCGGCCCGACGAAATTGCCAGGGCGATTCGTCCCAACACCCGGGCCGTGTTCGTCGAATCGCTGGCCAATCCGAAAAACGACGTGCTCGACTACGACGCCATTGCCGAGGTGGCTCATCAGGCCGGGCTGCCGCTGGTTTGCGACAACACGGTGCTAACGCCGCTGCTGTTCCGTCCGTTCGAGCACGGCGTCGACATTGCGGTCTACAGCGCGACGAAATTCATTGGTGGACACGGCACGAGCATCGGCGGGGTGATCGTCGACAGCGGCCGGTTCGATTGGGGACGCCAGCCGGATCGCTGGCCGCAGTTCACCACGCCCGACCCTTCGTACCACGGCATGGTGTTTCACGATGCCATGGGCCCGATGTGTTACATTGTGACGTGCCGCACCCACTGGCTGCGCGATTTGGGCGGGGTGTTGAGTCCGGCCAATGCGTTCTTGTTCTTGCAGGGGCTCGAAACGCTGCATCTGCGGATGCCGCGCCATTGCGAAAACGCCTTGGCGGTCGCGAAGTTTTTGGAGGCCCATCCGCGGGTTCGCTGGGTCAACTATCCGGGACTGCCGTCGCATCCCGACTATCGACGGGCCCAACAATACTTGCCGCACGGTTGCGGCGCGATTTTGGGGTTCGGATTCCACGGAGGACCCGAGGCGGCGCGCCGTTTCATCGAAAAAGTGAAGCTGGCCTCGCATCTGGCGAACATCGGCGACGCGAGAACGCTGGTGATTCATCCGGCCAGCACCACGCACAGCCAGTTGACGCCCGAGGAATTGACGGCCGCCGGCATTACGAACGATTACGTTCGCGTCAGCGTCGGTTTGGAGGACGTCGCCGACATTATCGCCGATTTCGATCAAGCACTTCAATAAGGGGAGAGAGGAGAGGAAACAGGGAGAGTCTCACCACGTCGCGCGGCGTTCTCATCCGTACTCTCCACTCTTCACTCTCCACTCGCCATTATGCCAAACGATCATTTTGACAGCAGCGACAGCCTTCGCAACGCTCAGCCGCTGAAACATCTACAAACCGTGACGTTTCGAGAGCCGATCCCGTTGGAGTTGGGTCGCCAATTGCCCGAGGTGACCGTGGCGTTCGAGACCTACGGCCGGTTGAACTCCGCCGGCGACAACGCGGTGCTGATCTGCCACGCGCTGTCGGGCGACTCGCACGTCGCGCGGCACGACGAGGCCGACGACGCCGGTTGGTGGGACATCATGGTCGGGCCGGGCAAGGCGATCGACACGGATCGGTATTTCGTGATTTGCCCGAACTTCTTGGGTGGTTGCCGAGGTTCGACCGGTCCGAACAGCATCGACCCGAGGACCGGGCAGCCCTACGCCACGGATTTTCCGGTCGTCACGCTGGGCGACATCGTCGAATCCCAACGGCGATTGATCGACCATTTGGGCGTTCGCCGGCTTCGGGCGGTCGTCGGCGGATCGTTGGGCGGCCACGCCGTGCTGACTTGGGCCACGCGGCTGCCCGAGCGATTGGTCGGCGCCGTGGCCATCGCCACTTCACCGCGGTTGACCAGCCAGGCGTTGGCGTTCGACGTGGTCGGTCGAAACGCCATTCTGCGCGATCCGACTTACCATAAGGGTCGCTACTACGATCTCGAACACGGCCCGACCGTCGGACTGGCCATCGCGCGGATGTTGGGCCACATCACGTACCTCTCGCGCGAAGCGATGATGCAGAAGTTCGACTCCCAACGACTTCGTCCGCGCGACGTCCACACGCAGTTCGAGACCAAGTTCGCCGTCGGCTCGTATCTGGCCTATCAAGGCGATCGGTTCGGCGAGCGTTTTGACGCCAACAGCTATCTGACGCTCACGATGGCGATCGACCTGTTCGACCTGGGCGCCACGGGCGAATCGCTGCGCCAGGCGTTGAACCGATCGACGTGCCGCTGGCTGCTGATGAGCTTCAGCAGCGATTGGCTCTTCCCGCCGTTCCAGTCGCAAGAGCTGGTCGACGCCCTGATCGCCAGCGACAAGCCGGTCAGCTATTGCAGCATCCAGACCGATTGCGGCCACGACGCCTTTTTGTTGCCCAACCAGTTGCACATTTACGGCGAGATGGTTCGGGCGTTTTTGGAGAATCTGGGAAGCGAAACCGGGGATGCCGCCAACGGTCGAATCGCGGAGGTCGATCCTGCGCCTGCGGCCATTCCGCTTCCGCCTTCTTCGAGTATTTTCCACCATCACCGGTTGGATTACGAAACCATCCTGAACTTGATCCCGCCGGGCGCGAGCGTGCTCGACTTGGGTTGCGGCTCGGGCGGGCTGTTGGCCCGACTGCGCGCACGAGGACATCAACATTTAGTCGGCGTAGAGTGGGATGAACAGGCAATCTTGACCTGCGTCCGACGCGGACTCAACGTTGTCCAGGCCGACTTGAACAAAGGGTTGACGGCCTTCGCCGACGGGCAGTTCGATTTTGTCGTGCTTTCCCAGACTCTGCAAATTGTCTTGGATGTGTCCAAGCTGTTGCACGACATGTTGCGGGTGGGCCGTCGCGGGATCGTCAGTTTCCCGAACATCGGTTTTCACAAGCGCCGCGACGAGTTGGCCAAGCTCGGGCGTTCGCCGCAAGTTCAAGCAGACCAAGGCTTTCAGTGGTACAACACGCCGTATCTTCGCTGGCTGTCGATCGCCGATTTCGAGGATTTCTGCCGGCAACAAGGCGTGACGATTCACCAGCAGATCGACTTGGACACCGAGGCCGACGTGCTGGTGCACGACGATCCGAACCGGAACGCCGACGTAGCGGTGATGGTGCTGAGCCGCTAGCACTACAGCGCTGGGTTCACCACGGAGCCACGGAGGACACTGAGACAGAAGCGTAAAAGGGATAAGAACTTAGGGCCATGGCGCCGTTCTCAGAAATGCGACGACCTTGCCGCGCCAGGTGGCGGCCTGCAAGAGCACCTTCTTTTCTGCTTTCTCGGTGTTCTCCGTGTCTCCGTGGTGAGTTAGTGCTAGGAACTTCTTCAAAGGCCGTCCGTCGGGCCTCCCTCGGTTGGGAGCGTCGAACCGCTTTGGAACCGGCCCGAAAAGATTTCCGGCAGAAACGGTGCAATCGGCATTCCTGGTCTGCCGATACGTGATACAGGCATGCGCTTGCGCGGCCGATGCGGTCAACGTGTACTCCCCAATAGGGGCATAACGCCGATCGCCGCCGCGGCTTTCTCTCCAGGAGTCCGACACTATGCAAATCAAGGTCTATGTTCCCAAGGTCATCGAGATTCCCAGCGAGTATTTGCCGGCATTGGCCAAACGAGCGGCCGACAGCTTAGGCGAACGCTCTCACGAGGTCTCGGCAACCCGGGGACATCTGGTCCGTCAAGCCGTTCAAGATGGGCTGCTTCGGGAGTTCGATCCCTTGTTGGGCGAAGACGGCACGGTCGACGTGGTTTGCGACCCCGGCTTGGAAATCCCGTTGGAGTTCGAAAACCGGACTCTCACGCTGGCGGAATTGCTCGACGCCCTGCAATACAAACGCACGTTGGACGAGTCGCAACCGTCGGCCGAAGCGGCCTGACACGCGGCTTTTCAGACAAGAGTGGAGCGGATCCCGGTCCATCCCTCTTGCCGGACGTCGCGCGCAACCCGGGCGGACCGATTTTTCATCGGCGATGCTTCCTGCAAGCAGAGCAAACAAGAGTGCGGCCTAGTCTCGGGCCTTCTTGCGATGCGTCTGAACGAGGATTTCCGTCGCCAGAAAGCAGATCGCTAAAAAGCTCGCGCCGACAAGGGAATAGACGATTTCGACGGGCATGGCGAGTCTCGGGGGGCGGGTGAACGATGGATGCCAACGACCATTCAAACGTGCGCGTTGTCGCCTGTTGACCCGGTGCTGGGGGTAAACAGGTTGATTTTCTCACCAAGAAAAACGCAGCTTTGAATCGGAATCCGTCAGGGGTCTGCAATTCTCATCGACCCATGCGTCCGTCCGGCTCAAATCCATCGGTTTGCGGTTCTTCGACCGATTCGTCCGAATCAAATCGCCCAAACGTCAAGATTTTTGCGTTCGTTGCGATCCATCCACGGACGTGTTCTTGAATGGACGCTCCGCGCGCTACCGCGAAGCCGTGTGGCCGCGACGCTCCGCCTTTTGTTGGAGAATCCGCACTTCCAGATCGCCCTGGGTCTTTTGGGCCCATTGCTCCAAATTTACGCACCATTCCAAGGCTTTTTTGTCGTGAAGCGGGAAGTCGGCGATGTCGTGCTCTCGGCTTCGACTGGCCATGTGCCGCACGATCGAAGCCAAATCGAGCATCCGCAGGGCCAAACGGTCGAGTTGTTCGGGATTGTAGGTTTGCAGCGTCATGGGCATTATTTTACCCAAAACTTTTGGTTTTGTCCATGCAATCTTGTCCGTGGTGAAGCCCTGGCCGCTTGACTCCCCCCGGCCGGACTGATAGGCTGATTGGTTTCGCAATCCTTTAGCCCACTTCCCCATGCGCCGCACTGACATCCGCAACGTCGCCATCATCGCCCACGTTGACCACGGCAAAACCAGCTTGGTCGATTGCATGCTGCATCAAAGCGGCCGATACCGCGAAACCCAATTGGTTGGCGAGCAGATTCTCGACTCGAACGATCTGGAGCGAGAACGCGGCATCACAATTCTGGCCAAAAACATCGCCGTTCCCTACAAAGGCGTGAAGATCAACATCATCGACACGCCCGGTCACGCCGATTTCGGCGGCGAGGTGGAGCGGGTGCTGCGCATGGCCGACGGCGCGCTGGTGTTGGTCGACGCCGCCGAGGGCCCGATGCCGCAAACCCGGTTCGTCTTGGGCAAGGCGTTCGAGTGCGGTTTGCGTCCGATCGTCGTGATCAACAAAATCGATCGGCCCGACGCTCGGCCGCACGAAGTGGTCGACGAGGTGTTGGAGCTGTTTTTGCAGTTGGGCGCCGACGACACGCTGGCCGATTTCCCGTATTTGTTCGCCAGCTCGAAGTTGGGCTACGCCACCGACGATCCGGCCAAGCCGACCGACAGCATCCAGTCGCTGATGGACATGATTTTGGAGAAAATTCCCGGCCCGGACGTCGATCTCGACCTGCCGCTGCAAATGTTGGTCACCACGCTCGACTGGTCCGACTACGTGGGGCGGATCGCCATCGGGCGGGTGCAGTCGGGCACGGTTCGCAAAGGTCAAAACGTCGCGCTGATGCAGGCCGACGATCGGATCGTCTCGACCAAGGCCGTCTCGGTCTACGTGTTCGAGGACCTCGGCCGCGTCGAGGTTCACGAGGTGGACGCCGGCGACATTTGCGCGATCGTCGGGCTCGAAGGCGTCGAGATCGGCGACACCGTGGCTTCGCCGACCGAGCCGCGCGCGTTGCCTCGGCTGAAGGTTGACGAGCCGACGTTGAAAATGACCTTCGGCGTCAATTCGTCGCCGCTGGCCGGACGCGAAGGAAAATATCTGACCAGCCGCCATTTGCGCGAGCGGTTGATGCGCGAGTTGGAGCGGAACGTGGCCTTGCGGGTCGAGCCGATTCCCGGCACCGAGCAGTTTTCGGTCGCCGGCCGCGGCATCCTCCATCTGTCCGTGCTGATCGAAACCATGCGGCGCGAGGGCTACGAACTGTCGGTCGGCAAGCCCCAGGTGATTTTCCGCGAGATCGACGGCCAAATGTGCGAGCCGTTCGAGAGTCTGGTCGTCGAGACGCCGTCCGAACGCACCGGTCCGGTGATGGAGTTGGTCGGCGAACGCCGCGCCCAGTTGGTCGAAATGACCTCGCACAACGACTACACGTTCATGGTTTTCTCGATTCCCGCCCGGGGCCTGATCGGCCTGCGCACCCGATTGCTCAACGCCACGCAAGGCACGGCGGTGATCCACCATCGGTTCGAGGGCTATCGGCCCATGGCCGAATCGATCCCGGGCCGCACGACCGGCGTCTTGGTGTCGATCGCCGCGGGCAAGGCCGTCGCGTTTGGGCTCGACAGTCTCCAGCAGCGGGCCGAGTTGCACGTCTCGCCCGGCGACGTGATTTACGAGGGCATGATCGTCGGCGAGAACAGTCGACCGGAGGACATGAACGTCAATCCGACGAAGGAAAAGAAGCTGTCGAACATGCGTGCCGTAGGCCACGACCGCAACATCCTGCTGAAGCCGGCCCGCAAAATGTCGCTCGAAGAGGCGTTGGAGTTCATCGCCGACGACGAACTGGTCGAAGTGACGCCCAGTCTGATCCGGCTGCGCAAAATTCTCCTGAAGGAAACCGATCGGCGCCGCGCGAATCGTCAGGCCGCCGGTTAACAGGCGGTTTCACGCGAGCGGCGACATGGGCAAAGATCCATGGCTGAAAAACGCAATTCGAAGAAGACGAAGAACGACGTTTCCGCCAATTTCCCGCAAGAGCCGGCTGCCGCGACGCAGGCCGATCGACCGTGGCTCCGCGCGGCGTGGGTGGCGGTCGGAATCGTCGTTTGCCAGGCGATTTTGTTCGGTCCGTCGCTGGTGGGCTGGAAAATTCTGCTGCCGTTGGACTATCTGGCCAGTCCCGGCGTCTACCTGCCGCGGTCGCCGGAGACCGAAAACCTGCCGCTGCACAATTACGTGCGGTCGGATCTGATTTTGATGGGCGAACCGAATCGCCAGTTCGCCGCCGGAGAGTTTCGCGCCGGGCGGCTGCCGCTTTGGATGCCGTATCAATTCGCCGGCTGTCCGTTCGCGGGCTTTTCAAAATACTCGCCGTTCGAGTGGATCGGCTATTGCGTCCGTTCGCCGATCGCCTTGGCGTGGGCGCAACTGTTGCTGGCGCTGTTCATCGGGGCGGGCACGTATTGGTTTTGTCGGCATGCGCTGCACGTAGGCCCCTGGCCTGCGACCGTCGCGGCGTGGTGCTGGCCCATGGCGGGCTTTTTCGTCTTTTGGCAAGGTTACGGACCCGTGTTCGCCGCGGCGTGGCTGCCGTGGTTGTTGTTGGCCGTCGACCGAACGGTTCGTCGGACGGGGCCTTGGGCGGCGCCGTCGCTGGCCGTTGCCACCGGGCTGCTGTTGGTCAGCGGACAGCTCGACGTGGCCGCTCAGGTGTTGCTGGCGTCGGGTTTGTATGCCGTCTGGTGTTTCATCGACCAATACGGCAAACAGTGCTTCAGTCGGGCCGTGCTGCCGGCGATTGCGGCGGTAACGATCGCCTGGCTGCTGGGCATGCTGTTGGCCTCGCCCTATTGGATTCCGTTGGTCGAGTATTCGCGGACCGGCTCACGCATGGCTCGTCGCAGCCAAGGCGAGGAAGAGCGTCCGCCGGTGGGCCTCGAAGCGCTGCCCGAAATCGTCTTGCCCGACGTGTACGGCTCGACCCAGATCGGCAACTTTCCGATCTTCCCCAAAGGCCAAGGCAACCAGTTGGAGAGCGCATCGGTCACGTACACGGGACTGTTGATCACGTTGCTGGCCGCGCCGTTGGCCTGGTGCAGCCGCCGGCATCGCTCGATGAACGTGTTTTGGGCGATTCTCGCCGTGCTCGGCGTCAGTTGGTGCCTGGACGTTCCGGGGGTCGTCGATCTGTTGCGGCTGCCGGGTTTGAAAATGATGTCGCACAATCGGTTCACGTTCGCCACGTCGATGGCCCTGTTGGCGATGGCGGCCGTCGGATTGGACGTGCTTTGGCGCAACGAGGTCCGGCCTCGCGGGTGGTTCTTGATCGGGGCGGGCGTGTTGGCTGCCATGCTGCTTTGGTGTCTCTGGCGGACGGTCGTGCCGCCCGAGCCGATCGCCACGCAGTTGGGCCAGGCGGTGGCCTCGGGCCAACAGGTGTTTCGCGTGCCCGATGCGGCAAGCGTGCGACGCATTCAAGAGAATTTTTCGGTCCATTACGCCATGGCGGCGGCCTTGTGTCTGGTCGGCGCGGCGGCGTGGCTGCTGATTTGGCGTCAGAAAACGGCGGCACGCTGGCTATTGCCCGTGTTGTCGGGCCTGATGGTGGTCGATCTCGTTTGGTTTGCGTTCGGACGCAGCTCGCAGTGCGATCCCGCGTTGTATTATCCTCGGATTCCCGCATTGGAAGAAACGGCGGCCGCGGGGCCGGGCCGAATCCTCGGCGTCGGGTGTCTGCCGGCGGCGCTGGCCCAAACGCACGGACTCCGCGACATCCGCGGCTACGACGCCGTGGACCCCGCCAGGCTGATGGACTTGATGCATTTGGCCGTCGCCCCAAACACCGCCTCGCCGATGTACGCCATGACGCAGTGGTTCATTCCGCAGATCTACGTTTCGCCAAAAGGCGATTTGCGGCTTTCCCCCGTCTTGGATCTGCTGAACGTTCGCTGGTTGGTGTTTCGCGGACAGCCGCGGTCGCCGCTGCGGCCGCAGTTCGCCAGTCCCGACTACTGGGTCGTGGCCAATCCGAACGTTTTGCCGCGGGCGTTCGTGCCCGAGCGGGTTGAAACGGTCGCCGACGACGCCGAACGTCTGGTTCGCTTGGGCAATCCCGGGTTCAACCCACGGCAGGTGGCCTACGTGGAGCAACCGCTCGAACTGCCCGAGCGCTGCCGCGGCGAGGCGCGGATCGTCGACGAAATCCCCAGCCGCGTCACGATCTCGTTGGACATGCAGACGCCGGGTCTGGTCGTGCTCGGCGATCTTTGGGACACGGGTTGGAACGCCTATCTCGACGGGAAGTCGGTCGCCGTGTTGCGGACCAATCACGCCCTGCGCGGCGTCGTCGCGCCGAAGGGTCGCGGCACGCTGGAGTTCCGCTACGAACCGATCGGTTTTGCGTGGGGGCTGCGACTGTCCGGGCTGGCCGTCGTCGCGTTGGTCGGTTGGTCGGGCGTTTTATGGCGCCACCGACGAAAGACGAGCTGAAGCCGCGTTGCTTTTCTCGCGGTTGCCGTGTCGCTTGCGAGTTCACCGTTGGGGCGATTCCCGGTAGGGTTGCTTTTTTTCGTAGAGCGACCGTCGCACGCGAATCGGTTGAATCAGATCGGTCCGATGTTGTTGGGCCGCCAGATCGAGCGCTTGCCGGGCCGCCGCTTGCGCCTCGTCGAACCGGCCCGCCTCGGCCAACGCCGCGCCCAACGTATCCAATCGCGCCGGATCGCGGCCGCCGGACAACTCGACCGCTCGTTGGGCGAGTCGAACGGCCTCGGGCCCGTTGCGCACCGAAGCCTTGGGGCAAGTGGCCAGCGTCCAGGCCGTTTGGTCCAGATAGCCGACGTCGTCGGGCCGTTGACGAATCGCCTCGAACCAGTGCGTCAGCGCTTCCTCGAAATCGCCGCGCTCGCTCAACAGCGCGCCGAGATTGAAATGGGTGTCGGCCAGGTTCGGCTTTTGCCGGAGGACTTCGCGGAACTCGTCGATCGCGTCGTTGGTTCGTCCACACGCGGCCAACGCGACGCCCAGGCTGTAACGCGCTCCGTCCAGGCTGGGGTCGGCGTCCAACGCCAATCGGAATTGTTGAACCGCCGCGTCGTTTCGTCCTTGTTTGGCCAACGCCGTTCCCCAGTTGAATCGGGCTTTGGCGTATTGGGGATTGACGTTCAAGACTTTTTGAAATTGTTGGATGGCCGCGTCGGTCCGCCCTTGTTGCGACAGCGCGACGCCGAGGTTGTTCAGGGCGTCGGTGTAATCCGGCTTGATGTCCAACGCCGCGCGATACTCGGCCGTCGCCGCGTTCAGATCGCCGCGTGCGGCCATCGCAATGCCGAGGTTGTTGTGCGCCCGGGCGTTGCGGGACGTGCATTGCGCGGCCCTGCGCCAAAGCGTCTCGCTGTCGCGCCAATAGGTTGTCTGTTGCCAGGCGCCGCCCATCAAAACCACCACGGCCGCGGACGCCGTCGCGATGCATGTGCGCCGCGCGCCCGGCCACGTGACGCACGCGTGTCGAATGCCCCAGGCAACGGCGATGCACAACCCGATCTCGGGCAAGTACGTGTAGCGATCGGCCATCGCGTGGACGCCGACCTGCACCAGTCCGATCATCGGGACCAACATGCCGAAATACCAAAACCAGCCCACCGCCGCGTAAGGGAATCGCCGCCGCGTAGCGATCGCCGCCGCACTGACGGCTGCCAGAAAAACGGCGGCCGCCAGCGGTTTCCACCATGCCAGGCCGGGGCCCGGATGAGGATAAAACACGGCCAGTCCGACCGGAAAGAAAAAATCGCCCAAATAGACCGCGTAGGCGACCAAGGCGTTGGCCAACCGCAGAGAAAATGGAATCAAATCGAGCGACATCACGGCCGACCCTTGAGCCCAAGGCGTGACGACGCACGAGGCGATGGATAGCAGAAACAGCGGGAGCTTTTCGAGCAGCAGAGTGGGCAGTGGCCGGTGGTCGGTGGCCAGTGAAGGACACGAAGCTGCGCCAGACGCCGAGTTCGAGTCTCTTGGCCGATCACGGGCCACTGGCCACTGACCACTGGCCACTCTTCCCAGCGGCCAATAGTCCAACAGCAACAGCACGAACGGCAGCGTGACCACCGACGGCTTGCTCATCAGGCCCAACGCGAACCACGCCATCGCGCCGAGGTATCGCGGCCAGCCGCCGCAGCGGACGTAGCCGGTGTAGGCCCACAGCGTGAGAAGGAAGAACAGGCCGCCGAGCAGGTCTTTGCGTTCCGCAACCCAGGCGACCGATTCGACCCTCAAGGGATGCACGGCGAACAGCGCCGCCGCCAACGCGCTGGGCCAGATCGAGCCGGTCATTCGCCGCAGCACGAGGAACAAAAGCACCGCGTTCATGGCGTGCAGCAACACGTTGGTCAGATGGTGGCCCCACGGCCGAAGACCGTAAATCTGACAGTCGGTCATGTGAGAGATCAGCGTGATCGGATGCCAGTTGCCGGCGCATCGGGCGGTTGTCGCCCAAAGCACGTTGGGAAGCGACAGTCCCTGCGAGACTTGTGGGTTTTCGGTCACGTACAGATTGTCGTCATAGTTCAGAAAATCGTGCGTGAGCGTTTGGCCAAAGACCAGAAACACCGCCAAAACCAAGAGAGCGGAAATGACCGTCGCCGCAAACGGCCAAGGCCGGGCGATCGTCGCCGGCGTCGGCCGATCCGGTTGTTTTCGACGTCGTTTGGCGTTCATGGGGTGGACTCGCCTCGTGAGGTCGTCGATTTTCCCGGCAAGGAATCGTTCCGGTAGGCGTTCCAACGGCGCCGCAGTTCCGCCGCGCCTTGGACGTCGCCCCGACGTTCGGCCAGCACGGCGGCGCGTCGGGCGGCTTCGACGGCGTCGGCCTTTCGCCCAAGACAGGCCAATGACCAAGCGAGAGCGTCGTAGGTCTCGATCGCGTCGGGCCGCAGCCGCAACGCCTCTTGAAAACAGGCGACGGCTTCCTGAAAATGACCGTCGCGGGCCAGCGCCACGCCCAACAGGCGGTGGGCGCCGTCGAAATCGGGTTTCAACTTCACCATACTGCGAAACTCCGCGGCCGCCTCGTCGTTTCGGTTTTCGTCGAGCAACGCAAGCCCGAGATGATGGTGGGCGATCCCGTTACGAGACGTGTGGGCCAGCGCCTCGCTCCAAAGCGATCGACTGTCGCGCCAGTACGAGACTTGTTGCCACGCGCAAACGGTCAGTTCGAGCGTCACGATTACGGCCACCACGACGCCAAGCCGACGACGACCCGATTGCACGCCCATCCAATCGACCGCCGCCCACACCAAAGCAACCGAGAGTCCGATCTGCGGCAGATACGTGTACCGATCGGCCATCGCCTGCGAACCGACCTGCACCAGTCCGATCACGGGGACCATCATGCCGAGATACCAAAACCAGCCGACCAGCCAATACGGGAACCGACGTCGCACGACCACGACGGCCACCGAAACGCCCACAAGCAGCAACATCGCTCCGAACGTCTTCCAACCGGGCAGGCCGCCGCTGGGATACGGATAAAACACCGTCAATCCGACCGGATAAAAAAACTGACCCAGATAGGCCACGTACGCGACCAAGGCGTTGGCCACGCGGTCAATAAGCGGAATCGTCGCCGTCGACACGATCGCCTCGGTCTGCGCCCAGCGAGTCAACAGGCACGAGACCAGTGTTAAGGCGAACAGAGGGAGCTTTTCGAGCAGCAAAGTGGTCAGTGGCCGGTGGTCGGTGACCAGTGAAGAACATGAAGCCGCGCCAGACGCCGAGTTCGAGTCTTTTGACCGATCACTGGCCACTGGCCACTGACCACTGGCCACTCTCCCAAGCGGCCAATAATCCAGCAGCAACAGGACGCATGGCAGCGTCACCAGCATCGGTTTCGACATCAACCCCAACGCGAACAACACGATGACCGTCAGATAGCGCCGCCATGAAAACCGATGTTGCGCATAATCGACGTAGGCCCACAGCGTGAGAAAGAAAAACAGGCCGCTCAATAGGTCTTTTCGTTCGGACACCCAAGCGACCGACTCGGCCCGTAGCGGATGAATGGCGAACACGATGGCCACCATCGCGCAGGGCCAAACCGCGCCGGTCATGCGTCGGAACACCAAAAACAGCAGCACCGCGTTTATGGCGTGCAGCAGCACGTTGGTCAGATGGTGGCCCCAGGGTCGAAGGCCGTAAATCTGGCAGTCCGCCATGTGCGAGAGCCAGGTGATCGGGTGCCAATTGGCGGCGGTGGTTGCCGTGAAGGCCCAGGCGGTTCCCGACGCGCTCAAGCCGCGCTGGACCATGGGGTTGCGGGTGACGTAAAAGTCGTCGTCCATGTTGATGAACCCATGGCCGAGCGTCTGGCCGAACACCAAAAACACCGCGGCGACCAAGATCGCGCAGATCGCCGTCGTGACGATCCCGTCGGATGATTTTTTCGCGGCATGATCGGCAGGCATGTTACGGCTTGCTCCGCGACGGTGATTGAGATCGTTCGATTTCGGCCTGGCAGAGCCTCAAACGTTCGCGCAGGGCGTTGGCCGTGGCTGCGTCGCCATGTCGCTCGGCCGATGCGATGGCGTGGCGGATCGCCTCGACGGCCTCGGTGAAATGGCCTTGCTGGGCCAACGTCGCGCCCAGATTGTAGCCGGCCGCGACATAATCGGGCTGGATTCTCAATGCCTCGCGAAACTGGGCGACGGCCGCGTCGAATTTTCCCTGTGCAGACAAAGCTCGTCCAAGGTTGCTATGGGCTTCCGCGAGGTCGGGGTTGATTTTCAACGCTTCTTGGTAGCTGGCGGCGGCCTTGTCGAGCTCACCGCGACCAAAGTAGAGATTGCCGAGGTTGTTGTGCGGCTCCGCGACGTCCGGTTTGATTTGAATCGCTTTTTTATAATGGACGATGGCTTCGTCGATCTGTCCGCGGCGTATCATCACACCGGCGAGATTGTTGTGGGCGTCGGGAAAATTGGGCGATATTTCCAACGCCTTCTGAAAACAGACGGACGCCGCGTCGAGTTGTCCGCGATGGGCCAGCAGCGTGCCGAGGTTGTTGTGGGCGACCGCGTTATCGGGATGGTCCGACACGACGTGGGCCCAAAGCGTCTCGCCGTCGCGCCAGTAGGACGCCTGAAGCCAGCCGATCGCCGTCAGGTCGAGCAGGATCACCGCCGCCGCCGCGCCAAGAATCCAGCGACGTTGCGGGATTCGTCGCGTCAGGTCGACCGCCGCCCAGGTCAACGCGACACACAGGCCGATCTGCGGCAGATACGTATAACGATCGGCCCTCGCTTGGATGCCGACTTGCACCAGTCCGATCACGGGGACCATCATGCCGAGATACCAAAACCAGCCGACCAGCCAGTAAGGACATCGACGCCGCGCCAACCATGCGGCCACCGAAACGCCCACAAGCAGCAATGCCGCGAAAAAAACCACCGCAATCGAAATGGCGCTGCCCGGATGCGGATACAACGGCGCCAGCCCGACCGGATAGAAAAACTGACCCAGATAGGCCACGTATGCGACCAAGGCGTTGCCCACGCGGTCAACAAGCGGGATCGTCGCCGTCGACACGATCGCCTCGGTCTGCGCCCAGCGTGTCAACAGGCACGAAACCAGTGTTAAGGCGAACAGCGGAAGCTTTTCGAGCAGCAAAGTGGTCAGTGGCCGGTGGTCGGTGGCCAGTGAAGAACACGAAACCGCGCCAGACGCCGAGTTCGAGTCTCTTGACCGATCACTGGCCACTGGCCACTGACCACTGGCCACTCTCCCAAGCGGCCAATAGTCCAGCAGCAACAGGACGCATGGCAGCGTCACCAACATCGGTTTCGACATCAACCCCAAGGCGAACAGCACGATGACGGTCAGATAGCGCCGCCATGAAAACCGATGTTGCACATAATCGATGTAGGCCCAAAGCGTGAGAAAGAAAAACAGGCCGCTCAACAGGTCCTTTCGTTCGGACACCCAGGCGACCGACTCGGCCCGCAGCGGATGAATGGCGAACACGATGGCCACCATCGCGCAGGGCCAAACCGCGCCGGTCATGCGTCGGAACACCAAAAACAGCAGCA
>JBDKTJ010000063.1:0-11007 GCA_039698075.1 Thermoguttaceae bacterium
GGGATCGGCCCAACGCCACGGCTGTGGCGGCCCTGGATTCACTGGACAGAAACGGCCAATGGCGTCAAGTCTGGCCAAATGCCCGCTACGCCACGACTTAACGCAGCCCAGAACGCTGGTCACGCACCCGCCCGGTTCGTGCTTTACATTGCCTGTTGGCCGTGTTACACTGAATGGTTTGATGACCTCTTAGGGTAGCCGGCTGTACCGCGCGTGAATCGGATGGCTTCGGAAATCGAACCTGTCGCGGCTGATCAGTGCATCCGCATTCGCGGGGCGCGGATGCATAACCTGCAAAATCTCGACCTCGACCTGCCGCGCGATCGGTTGGTCGTTGTCACCGGGCCGAGCGGTTCCGGCAAAAGCTCGCTGGCCTTCGACACGTTGTACGCCGAGGGACAGCGGCAATACATCGAAAGCCTCTCGACCTACGCCCGGCAGTTCTTGCATCAATTGGAGCGGCCCGACGTCGATCTGATCGACGGCCTGCAACCGACCATTTCGATCGACCAGCGGTCGGGCGTCAACAATCCACGCAGCACGGTGGCCACGGTCACCGAAATCTACGACTACTTGCGGCTGTTGTACGCCCGGCTCGGCGAACCGCAATGTTATCAGTGTGGCGAACCGATCCGCCAACAATCGCAGGGCCAAATCCTCGACGCCTTGTTGGAGCTCAGCGCGGGCACTCGGGTGATGATCCTCGCTCCGATGGTGCGCGGACGCAAAGGCGAACATTTGGACGTGTTCGAGTCGATTCGCAAGGCGGGTTTCCTGCGGGCCAGGGTCGACGGTCAAGTGGTCGACGTCAATACGCCGCCGGCGCTGGCGTCCAAAAAAACGCACCACATCGAGGCGGTGGTCGACCGCGTGGTGGTTCGCGAAGGCGTCCGCGACCGCATCGCCGAGTCGATTCAACTAGCGATCCGTCACGGCGACGGATTGGTGTTGGCCGCCCACGAAGAGAAAACGCCGGGCGGCAGCGTGTGGCACGACCGGCTGTTCAGCACGTTGTATGCGTGTCCCAACTGCAAAATCAGCTACGAGGAATTGGAGCCGCGCACGTTCAGTTTCAACAGCCCCTACGGCGCGTGTCCGACGTGCGAGGGGCTCGGCTCGCGCGTGGCGTTCGATCCGGATTTGATCGTCCCCGATCGCACGCTTTCGTTGGCCGCCGGGGCCGTCGCTCCCTGGAAGGGCGAAACGCCGGGCGCGCTGAAAAAACACCAAAAACACCTGCAACCGTTCTTGGAAAATGCCGGCATCCGTTGGAACTCGCCGCTGGAAAAACTCTCGCCCAAGCTGTTCGAACAGTTGTTGCGGGGCTCCGGCAAGCGGTCGCTCGGCGTGCTGGACATGCTCGAAAAAGAATACGTCACCACCACCAGCGAAACCAAACGGCAGCGTTTTGAAACGTTTCGCGGCGAAGTGGTGTGTCCCGAGTGCGGCGGCTCGCGCCTGCGGCCCGAGGCCCGATCGGTCCGCTTCGCCGGATTGGCGATTCATCAGTTGACGGCCCTGTCGGTCGCCGAGTCGCGGCGGTTTTTCGAAAAGGTCGACGCATCGCAACACGCGGTCGCCGCGCCGATCGTCGGCGAAATTGCCTCGCGGTTGGAGTTTCTCGACCGCGTCGGGCTCGGCTACTTAACGCTCGAACGACCCGCCGAGAGCCTCAGCGGCGGCGAATTGCAGCGCGTTCGCCTGGCGGCCGGACTCGGTTCCGGATTGGTCGGCGTCTGCTACGTACTCGACGAACCGTCGATCGGACTGCATCCGTGCGACAACCAGCGGCTGATCGACACGCTCCGCGATTTGCAGCAGCGCGGCAACACGGTCGTCGTGGTCGAGCACGACGAAACGATCATGCGACAGGCCGATTGGTTGGTGGACCTCGGGCCGGGAGCCGGTCGACGCGGCGGCCGACTGGTGGCCGAGGGCACCCCGCAACAAGTCGCCGAGCATCCGGTCTCGCTGACGGGCCAATATCTGTCGGGCCGCGAAAAAATACCCGTCCCGCAGCCGCGCCGACGCATCGCCAAAACACGCATGATCTCGTTGGAAGGCGTCACGACCAACAACTTGAAGAACGTCAACGTCCAGTTTCCGCTGTCGGCGCTGGTCTGCGTGACCGGCGTGAGCGGATCGGGCAAAAGCTCGCTGGTCGACGAAACGTTGGCTCGGGCGTTGGTGCGGCGGCTCGGCGGAATCGCCGCCAAACCGGGCCCGCACACCAGCCTGCGCGGCGTTCATCACATCGACAAAGTGGTGCAGATCGACCAGTCGCCGATCGGACGGACGCCGCGCAGCAATCCGGCCACCTACATCGGCGTGTTCGACGAAATCCGCAAAGTGTTCGCCAACACCCGCGACGCCCGGCAACGCGGCTACAAGGCCGGACGGTTCAGTTTCAACGTCAAGGGCGGACGGTGCGAAGAATGCCAGGGCCAGGGCCAGCGACGGATCGAAATGAACTTCCTGCCCGACCTGTACGTCGATTGCCCGGTCTGCGACGGCAAACGCTTCAACCGACAAACGCTCGAAATCCTCTATCGCGAGCACTCGATCGCCGATGTGCTCGATTTGCGGGTCGAAGAGGCCGCCGAGTTTTTTGAAAACTTTCCGGTCATTACCCGATTGGTTCGCGGTCTGTCGGAAGTGGGGCTCGGATACATCACCCTCGGGCAGGCGTCCACGACGCTTTCCGGCGGCGAGGCCCAACGCGTCAAGCTGGCCGCGGAACTGTGCCGCGTCGACACCGGCAAGACCTTGTACATCCTGGACGAGCCGACCACCGGCCTACATTTCGACGACGTTCGCAAGCTGTTGGTCGTGTTGAGCCGACTAGTTGATTTAGGCAATACGGTGCTGGTGATCGAACACAACCTCGACGTGATGAAGTCGGCCGATTGGATCATCGACCTGGGGCCCGAAGGCGGCGAGGACGGCGGCCGGGTAGTGGCCGTCGGCACGCCCGAGGAAATCGCCGCGATGCCGGATAATCGCACCGGGCAGTTCTTGAAGGCGTGTCTCTGACGTCGCGTCATTGGCACGCGTACAACAGCACGTTCATGGCGATTCGCACGGCGTCCTCGCGCGCGTAGCCTTCGCAATCGAGCGTGCCGTGGCTTTCCAACGCGCAACTGACGTCGTAGGGCGAAAAAATCAGCGCGTGGCGGCCGTCGAGCGTCAGGCTTTCCAGCGCCGGCTCGCCGTGGCGCACGACCAACGCGTCGCGGCCGCGCGCGGCGCCCAGTTGACGCTGCCGCCGTGAAACCGTTGCGAGCGACTCGCCGCCGAACTGCGGGGTCAGCAGCGGATCGTCGACCGGAATCCGTCGCAACGGCTGCTCGGGAAACATCTCCTTCAATTCCCGCCGCAACGACGCGGCGAACTCCGCGCTGGAGCACAACGCGTCGGCAAAGGCCGTGCCGCCGCGCTCCAGATAACGCCGCAACGCCGCTCGCTCGGCCGGCGTCCATCGAAAACTCGTCCGACCGTGCAAAAACACCAGCGGATATTGGGACAGCGACTCGTCGGTCAGCCGAACTTCGCCGGGTTGGAGGGTCGCCGGCGCGCCGTACCGCTCGGAAACCAACCGCATCAGGTTCCGAATCGCCGCCGGCGCGGCGTCGCAGCCGCCGGGCATCAGGACGGCCGCCACTTGCAGCTTGCCGCGGCGACGCGGATCTTCGCGTTCAACCTTCGGCGCGGTCGGGCTCTTGTATTTCACTTCGCGGCCGGTTGCGTAGGCCAGCACGTTCAGCCCGATCGACATCGCCGCGGCGACCCGGTCGCGCACCGATTGCGACCAATCGCGGTCGCGGCCCAAGCGGGCGAGTTCCCAATAGCACGACAAATCGCCGGGACAGTAAATCACGCCGGTGCGGCAGCCGACGTCGATCCCCCAAAGTTCGCGGAGGTAACGCGAATCAACCTGCCGCTCGGCGAACCACACGGCGTGGCCCGGCGGCAACAATCGCAACGCGCGATCGGGCTCGGGAAACATTTTTTCCAGCGCGCGACGCAGGCCCACGTCGAAATCTCCGCCGCCGCAACATTGTTCGGCGAACAGAAATCCGCCGCGGTCCACGTACATCCGCAGCTTTTGCAGGTCGTCGTCGGACCACTGCGGCGTGTCGCGCCCGCTGACGTACAAGACGGGCGATTCGAGCAGGTCTTCAACCGACGCCGCCGAAAGATCGACGATCTGATAGGTCAACGGCCGACGCCAGGCGACGCTGGCGTGATCGACCAGATTGAACAGCGCGCCGCGGTGGCGGTTCCAATCGTCGTGCGGATCGTGTTTCAGGTGGGCCACAAGCACCGGACGCTGCCCCTTGGCCAAAAACATCAGCGAAAACGACGTCGAAACGCACTGGTCTTCCTTGTGATCGAACTGCTCGTCGGACGGCCACGCGCCGGTGTCGCGCTGCGTCTCCAACAGCAGCCGGGCGCCCTCGCGATACCAATCGTGGCGGCCGATGAATCGCCGGGCGGTCATCCGGCCCGCTCGTTCGAGACTATATAAATAATACGAGTGCCAGAACTTGTACTGCGGATTGCGCGTGACGGAAAAATTGTGTTCGAGCCAGCCGATCGCCTTGTCGAAGTGCTGGGTGGATTGTTGCTGGCCGCAGCAAAGGATCTCGTCGCCTTCGACCCGGGCGTCCTCGGAGCCCAACGAGCCGGAGGCGATCAGCAGGGCGGCGATGCCGGCGCAGGTCATGCTGCCGGTGCCCTGGTAATCGTGGCTCCAACCCCAGGAGCCGTCGGCGTTTTGCGATTGCCGCCAATAGCGCAGCGCCATCCGCCAAGTGCGCGGGTTGATAGCCACGCCGATCCGCTCGGCTTCATACAGCCCCAGCATGGCGAAGTGGGTCATCGAATTGTCGATGTGATCGGTCGAGCCCGGCGAAGGCGTGGCCCACATGCCGCGCTCCGGCCCTTCTTGCACTTGCCGGCTTTGCAGCCATTGGACGTTGCGCAGGATCAGGCCGCGGTCCCGGTCGGGCTCCACCGCGCAGAGCACCATCGTTTGGATCGACGTGCTGTAAGTGGAAAACGGCGAGTACGCCCGGACGGCGGGCATCGCCTTGACGATCGTCTCATCGTCGGGCGCGCAGCCGGCGGTCAGCAGCGCCAATACGCACAGCGGCGTCAGGCCGTTGTCGTAGTTCAACCGATTGGGCCACGTGCCGTCGGGCTGCTGCTGGCCGCGCAAGAACGTCTTGGCTCGTTCGATCGCCTGGAGCACCTCGTCGACGGTCAACTCGCCGCTGTGGAGGTTTCCCGACGGGATGGGCGCGGCGGGGCTGATCAGAGCTCCCGCCATCAAGGCGCCGCTGGTTTTCAACAGGTCGCGACGCGACGGATTGGATGGTTTCATGGTGGTCTTCCCGTGCCCGACAAGGTTATCACATGGAGAAATACCACGCAAGAGGGGTTTTGGTTGATTTCCACGCAATGTGAATCTATAATCACAATGGAGGTTTCACGATGGCCGAGGCAAAGCTGGACACCGAGGTGCGGCGGGAGCAGATCGTCGAGGCGGCGCTGACGCTGGCGGCCGAACACGGTCTGCGTCGGCTGAGCGTGGCGGCGGTGGCTCGTCGCGTGGGGCTGGTGCCCTCGGGCATCTATCGCCACTTCAAAAGCAAAGACGACATCATCGCCGCCTTGTTGGATCGCGTCGAGCGGCAGTTGATGGCCAACGTGGAGGCCGCACGGCGGGAAAACGCTGATCCGCTGGATTGTCTCAAAAGCGTGCTGATGCGGCATATCCGGTTTCTTCGGGAGGGAAAGGTCATTTTCATCCCCCGCACGATCTTCTCCGACGACGTGCACGTCGGCAACCCGCAGCGACGGCGGCATGTCCTTCGCATTTTCACCCACTACATCGAACAGATCGGGCAGATCGTTCGCGAGGGCCAGGCCCAAGGCGCGCTGCGGTCGGACGTGGAACCCAAGACGGTCGCGCTGATGTTTTTCGGGATCATCGTGCCGGCCGGCATTTTGTGGCATCTGACCGACGGCGGATTCGACGTGACGCGCCACGCGTTGAAGGCGTGGAAGCTTTTTTGCACGGCCATTACGATCCCTGTAGGTTCCGTAGATTCACAGCAACGTGAACACTAATTCACACCGTTGAGGTTCGGTATGCTCGCAAAACTCCGCATTCTTGCAGCCCTGTTGCTCTTGGCCGTGGCGGCCGTGGCCGTCTGGCAATTCGGCCCGTGGCGCGGCGACTCCGATGGGCAAATCCGGCTGTCCGGGAATATTGAAACGACGGAAGTGCAGATCGCCTTCAAAATCCCGGGCCGAGTCGTCGAGCGGCGTTTCGACGAGGGCCAGCGCGTTCATCAGAACGACGTCGTGGCGGTGCTCGACACGGTCGATTTGCAGTGCAACGTCGATCTACGCAAGGCCGAGTTGCGTGGGGCCGAGGCGGCGCTGGCCGAATTGCGTGCCGGTTCGCGTCAAGAAGAGAAGGACGCGGCTCGGGCGGCGATGGACCGTGCAGCCCATGCGCTGGCCGACCTTGAGGCCGGTTCGCGTCCGCAGGAGATCGTCGTGGCCAAGGCGGGCGTGGCCGCCGCCGCGGCCGAGATGAGCCGTCGGCAGTCCGACTTGGATCGTTCGACGGCGCTGTTCCAACGTAAAAGCATCTCGGCCGAGGAGTACGACGCGTCCAAGGCGTCTGCCGACGTGGCCATCGAAAAACACCGGCAGGCCGTCGAGCAGTTGAAATTGGCGGAAGAAGGATTTCGCAAAGAACGCATCGAAGAAGCTCGCGGCGCGTTTCATCAGGCGAAGGCTCAATGGGAGCTGGTTATGGCCGGCCCGCGGCGCGAGGACATCGAGCAGGCCGAGGCGCGTGTGGCGCAGGCCAAAGCGGCCTTGCGATTGGCCGAGACCCAGTTGAGCTACGCGACGGTTCGCTCGCCGATCGACGGCGTCGTGCTGTCGAAAAACATCGAGTCCGGTGAATACGTCGCGCCGGGGACGGCGGTCGTCACGATCGGCGATTTGGAGAACGTTTGGCTCCGCGGCTACGTCGACGGAATCGATCTGGGGCGCGTCAAGCCGGAACGGCGGGCCTGGGTCACGACCGACACAAAACCGGGAACACGCTACGAGGGCCGGGTGTCGTTCATCGCCGAGGAGGCCGAGTTCACGCCGAAAAACGTGCAGACGCAAAAAGAACGGGTCAAATTGATGTATCGCATCAAGATTGACCTCCACAATCCGGACTTCGATCTGAAGCCGGGCATGCCGGCCGACGCGATCATTGAAACGGGAGTTGAGGACGAAGGACGGGCGGCCAAAAAGATTGAGACCGATTCCTCCCATCCCTCGTCCCTTGTCCCTCGCCCCCAGCCATGAACGCCATCCATACCGAAAACCTGACCAAACGGTTTGGCGACCTTGCGGCGGTCGAACGGCTTTCGATCGACGTGGCCGAGGGGGAGATTTTTGGATTGGTCGGGCCCGACGGCGCCGGCAAGACCACAACGATGCGGCTGTTGAGCGCGATCCTCGATCCGACGGAAGGCGACGCCTGGGTCGACGGCTGCCATGTGGTTCGTCAGGCCGAGCGGGTCAAGGAGCGGATCGGCTATATGAGCCAGCGGTTCGGATTGTACGCCGACCTGACGGTGATCGAGAATCTGAGTTTTTACGCCGACATCTATTGCGAGCCACGCCGCGGACGGCAGGAAAAAATCGACCGGCTGCTAGGGTTCAGCAATCTGACGCCCTTCCAGCGACGACTGGCCGGCAATTTGTCGGGCGGCATGAAACAAAAACTCGGGCTGGCCTGCGCGTTGGTCCACACGCCGAAGGTGTTGCTGCTGGACGAGCCGACCAACGGAGTCGATCCCGTCTCGCGGCGCGATTTTTGGCGCATCTTGGGCCAGTTGCAACAGGAGGGCGTGACCATTTTCGTTTCGACGTCCTACTTGGACGAGGCCGAACGCTGCCATCGCGTGGGCTTGATCCACGACGGACGGCTTTTGGCCTGCGGTACGCCCGAGGAAGTCAAGCGACTGATGCACGCGGCCATTTTGGAGGTCCGCGCCCATCAACCGCGGCAAGCGGCCGTCGCGTTGCGGGCCCGATGGCCGGACCGTTCGATCGGACTGTTTGGCGACCGAGTCCATGTGGCGTGCGAGAACTCCGAGCAAACGGCCGTCGAGGCCCGAGCGGCCTTGGAGCAGGCCGGGGTGGGAGTGATCGCCGTGCAGACGATCGCGCCCACGCTGGAGGACGTGTTTATTTCGGTGATGAAAGACGAAAAGGAAACCGCCGATGCACGCGGATGAACGCAGATGAAAAAGAGAGATCCATGACGTTTTCCGAAAATATCTGCGTTGATCGGCGTGCATCGGCGGTTCCTTGTTTCGGTTCCGTTTTTTTGAGTTTGCCATGAGTGTAGACGTCCAACAACCTGCCGTTGCGGTCGAAAAACTGGAAAAACGGTTCGGCGACTTTGTGGCCGTCGATCGCGTCAGCTTCGAGGTGCGCCGCGGCGAGGTGTTTGGATGGTTGGGGCCCAACGGGGCCGGCAAATCGACGACGATCCGAATGCTCTGCGGCATTTTGCGGCCCAGCGGCGGGTCGGGCACGGTCGCCGGCTTCGACATTTTGACCCAACCCGAGCTCATCAAGGCGCACATCGGCTACATGAGCCAGCGGTTCTCGCTCTATCAAGATCTGACCGTCGAAGAAAACATCGATTTTTACAGCGGCGTGTATTGCATCCCGCGCGACAAAAAACAGCAACGCAAACAGTGGGTGCTCGAAATGGCCGGCCTGACCGATCACCGGCATCAACCGACGGCGATCCTGTCGGGCGGGTGGAAGCAGCGGCTGGCCTTGGGTTGCGCGATTTTGCACGAGCCGCCCATCGTGTTTCTCGACGAACCGACCGCCGGAGTCGACCCGATCAGCCGACGCCAGTTTTGGCGATTGATCTACGACCTGTCGGAGCGGGGCACGACGATTTTCGTCACCACGCATTACATGGACGAGGCGGAGTATTGCGACCGGCTGGGCCTGGTCTATCGCGGCGAGATGATCGCGTTGGACACGCCCAGGGCGCTGAAAACCGAAATGATCCGGCCGGACGGCAGTCTGCCGTCGCTGGAGGACGTGTTCGTGGCAAGGATCGAGGCCCGCGATCGCGCCGAGGCGGCGCAGGGCCAGTTCGCTCAATAAGGAAAGCCATTCGCTTTTGCAACAAGGGTGCGATGATGAAGTGGCGCAGGGTCTGGGCCGTCGCTCGCAAGGAGTCGCTGCACGTCGTGCGCGATCCGCGCAGCCTGTTGATGGCCGTGGCCACGCCGGTCTTCATGCTGACGCTGTTCGGATACGCCTTGACGTTGGATGTGGACCACGTTCCGTTTTGCGTCTGGGACCAAAGCGGGACGGCGCAGAGCCGAGAGTTGACGAGCCGGTTCGACGGGTCGCGGTATTTTTCGCTGCGCGGACGTTTCGACAATTATGACGCCTTGATCGACGCGATCGATCGGGGCCGGGTGATGATGGGGTTGGTGATTCCGCGGGATTTCGCCCAGCGGGTGGACGCCGGCCGCGACGCCCCCGTGCAGTTGATCGTCGACGGCAGCGACTCGAACACCGCCACGATCGCGTTGGGATACGCCGAGGTGATCGCGCAGACCTACGCGATGGACCTGATGATCGAGCAGACCGAGCGCCATCGCGGCCAACGGCTGACCATTCCGCTGGACGTCCGCCCGAGGGTTTGGTTCAACGAGGACCTGGAATCGCGAAATTACATCATTCCGGGCCTGATCGCCGTGATCATGATGGTCATCGCCGCGATGTTGACTTCGTTGACCGTGGCCCGGGAGTGGGAACAGGGCACGATGGAGCAACTGATCGCCACGCCGGTGAAGCCCGCCGAATTGATTCTCGGCAAACTGACGCCGTATTTCGTGATTGGCCTATGCGACGTCGCGATCGCCGTGGCGATGGGCGAGTTTGTGTTCCACGTTCCACTGCGAGGCAACGTGGCGCTGCTGTTCGGCGCGTCGGTGATCTTTTTGACCGGCGCGCTGGCCATGGGCATCTTGATCAGCATTCTGACCAAGAGCCAGTTGCTGTCGAATCAGATCGCCACGATCGCGACCTTCTTGCCGGCGTTTTTGTTGTCGGGCTTCATCTTCACGATCGCCAACATGCCGCAAGTGATTCAGTGGGTGACCTATCTGGTGCCGGCGCGGTATTTCGTCGTTATTTTGAAAGGTGTTTATTTGAAGGGCGTCGGACTGGAAATTCTCGGAGGTCAGGTCGCGCTGTTGATCGGTTACGCCATCGTGATGGTGGCGTTGGCCCAGTGGAAGTTCAAGAAGAAATTGGTGTAGAGTCGACCCATGCTGGAACGCGTTCGACACATGCTGATCAAGGAGTTCATCCAGGTTTTCCGCGACCCTCGGATGCGGATCGTGATTTTCTTGATCCCCTGCGTCCAAGTGCTGGTGATCGGCTATGCGGTGTCGACCGACGTGAAGCACATCAGGACCGCCGTGTGCGATCTGGACAACAGCCAGGAGAGCCGCGACGTGGCGGCGCGGTTTGTCCGATCGGGCTATTTCGACGTCGTCATGGCGGCGTCCGACGACCGGAGCATCCGCAACGCGCTCGACCGCAACGATGTGACGGCCGTGCTGCGGTTCAACCACGGATTCGCCGAGGATTTGCAGGCCGGTCGGACCGCGCGGCTCCAAGTGCTGATCGACGGAACCGACTCGAACACGGCCAGCATCGCTATGAGCTACGCCGTGAAAATCGCCACGGCCTTTTCGCAAAACCTTCTGGTCGAACGGGCGGAACGCGCGCTGGGGCCGGCCGGCCGGGTTGGCACGGTCTCGCTCCGCGCGAGGGCGTGGTTCAACGAAAACCTCGAAAGCCGCAACTTCTTCGTGCCCGGCGTGTTGGTGATCGTCGTCGCGCTGAGCACGCTGCTGCTGACCAGCATGGCCGTGG
>JBDKTJ010000064.1:0-9650 GCA_039698075.1 Thermoguttaceae bacterium
CGCGACCCTTACGTCGACGTGCCGACCCGGTCGCTGTCGAACGTGAAATACAACAAGTCGCGGCGGTTCATCGAGATGGGCTCGGCGACCAATCGCCGCCATTTGTTCAACCTGTCGCAGGCCAAAACCTACATGCAAACCATGCTGGTGGCCAGCGGCGCCACGCAACTGATCGAGCAAAATAAGACCACCAGCATCCGCGGTCTCTACTACCTGCTAAAGCACACGATCGAAGGCACCAAGGAAGAAACGTTCGGCGACCAGGGCGAGTGCGATCCGGTCATCGAGGATTGCGAGGTGTTGTTGAACAGCCTGCGCGAGGAGTTGCACTTGTACGCCCAAAAGAAAGGCGACATGGTCGGCGACATCGTCCTGATCGATCGCGGCGACGAGATCGACTGCTCGCGGATGGGCTCCGGCGGCTACGGCGTCCCGTCGATCGTCGAGCCCGAGGCGATCGCGTTCAAAAAATGCTCGGCGAAGTTCATCCTGCACGTCGAAAAAGACACGGTCTGGCAGCGGTTCAACGAGGACAAGTTTTGGCGCAAGCACAACTGCATCTTGACGCACGGCGGAGGTCAACCGCCCCGCGGCGTCCGACGGCTCTTGCACCGGATGCACAACGAGTTGAAATTGCCCATCTATTGCCTGTTGGATAACGATCCGTGGGGATATTACATCTATAGCGTCATCAAACAAGGCTCGATCAATCTGGCCTACGAGTCGCAGCGGATGGCGATCCCGGACGCCAAGTTCGTCGGGCTGCGATCCAAGGATTTCCGCGAATGCCAATTGTCCGACAGCGTGAAAATTTCGCTGAACGACATCGATCGGAAACGGGCCAAGCAGATCGCCAGCTATCCGTGGTTCGCTCCGAAAAAGGAGTGGCAAAAGGAAATCAAGCAACTGCTGGACAACGGTTTCAAGCTGGAAGTCGAAGCGCTCATCAGCAAGGACATCAGCTACGTCACCGAGCATTACACCCCCGCCCGGCTCAAGGCCAAGGACTGGCTCGATTAGACGCACTAATTTTGTACTATTTTTCCAAAAAATAGTACATTGACGACCAGCCCATTCCACGATATACTATTTTAGCACAAAGTAGTATATCTCTAGTATTTCTCAACTCACTCTCCTGCCAAGGGTTGCGCCGATGAGAAAACCATCGCCCCCCCCTGAGTTTGGTGAATTGCTAGCCAACGCCGCCCAGGCTGACCGCCTCGCCAAAATTCACAACGCCGTGACAACCCCGCTGGTTCAGGGCAAATACCTTTCTTGGGGTGAACTTCAATACCACACGCCGCCGACTGGCTTGTCGTTGGAGGAATGGTGGCTGGGACTCAAGCTGCAACGCGCTTCGACGCAACCGATCCCGTTGCAAGCCGGCTCTGGCCTGCCCTTCAAATATTTGCAGGTCGACCCGATCCCAGAACAACTGCACGAAATGGATCTTGGCGCAGGCGGCGACATTCAAATGCCCGACCCGATCGTCAATCCGCAACTACGAGATCGGTACTACGTGAGCTCGCTGATCGAGGAAGCCATCACCTCGAGCCAACTCGAAGGCGCCGTGACTACTCGCGTCATCGCCGAGGACATGCTCCGATCCGGACGAACACCGAACGATCGAAGCGAAAAAATGATTTTCAACAACTTCATCACGATGCGGCGCATCGGGGAATTGAAGGACGAGCCGCTCACCCGGGACCTCGTCTTGGAAATCCATCGTCTGATCACGGAAGGCACCCTGGATGATCCGACGGCGACCGGACGTTTTCGTCGTGCCGAGGAAAACATCGTGGTCGGCGACATGTATGGAGAAATTTACCACCAACCGCCGCCGGCCTCGCAGCTGGACCATCGGATGCGGGCGATGTGCGATTTCGCTAACGGCAAAACGCCCGGCGGGTTCGTCCATCCCGTTCTCCGGTCGATCCTGTTGCATTTTTGGCTGGCCTACGATCACCCGTTTGTCGATGGCAACGGACGAACCGCTCGATCGTTGTTCTATTGGTCGATGCTTCGTCATCGCTACTGGCTTTGCGAGTTCTTGTCGATTTCTCCGCTGATCCTCAAGGCCCCGAGTCGATACCAACTCGCCTTTCTTCACACGGAAATCGACGACAACGATTTGACGTATTTCATTCTCTACCACCTCGACCTGCTGCATCGGGCGTTGCGGCAACTTCATGAATATCTTCATCGCAAGTCGGAACAAGCCCGTAAAATGGAAATCTCGCTGCAGGGTCTCGCCGCGCTCAATCATCGGCAACGAGCGTTGATGTCCCACGCCATTCGCCATCCCCACCAGATCTACACGGTGGAATCACACCAAACCAGCCATAAAGTCGTGTACGAAACGGCGCGCAAGGATTTGCTCGACCTCGCCCAACGCGGACTGCTTGTGGCGAAGAAACACAAAAAAACATGGCATTTCACGCCAGCGGCCGATCTTGAGTCGCGGCTCTCGCACCGCCCGTAACGACGGAGATCGCTAGGACGCCTTTTTCGGCGGCGGCGTAAACTCGTTGGCGCCGGGCGCGACCTGCGCCAGGTTCGGCGTCACGTCGGCCTCGACGTTGCCAAGCGTCCAGGCCAGACCGCCCAGCAAGATCTGCTCGAACTTGGGATTGGTCCACACGTCTTCGCGATGCCCCAAGGACGTGTAAAACACCCGGCCCTTGCCGTGTCGCCGCGCCCACGTGGCCGGATAGGGCGGCCGACGATAGGGATCGCCGATCATGCCGGCCGTCTCTTGCATCAGAATCACATGCAGGTCGGGGGCGAACTTTCCGAAGGTGTACCACTCTTCCAGCAACGTGAGCCGATCGCCGAGGCCCTCCATGCCGGGAAACTTCGGATCGACCACCCGCAGAACGGCTGGTTGTTGCTTGGCGTGGACCACAAACTCGGCGCCGATCATCGCGATGTAGGGATCGACGCCGGGGCTGAGAAACGTGTCGGTTGCGGCATGGAGGCCGACAAACCCCTTGCCCGACGCAATCGCCGCCAACAGGTTTTTCTTGCCCCGCGCGGTCAGCGGATCGCCGGACGTGTAAAAGACAATCGCATCATAAGCGTCAAGGCTGCTTTCGAGAACGGTCGGGGTTTGGCTGCAAACTACCTCGAAGCCGTGTTTTCGGCCCAGTTCTTCAAAGATTGTTTCGCTGTAAGCCTTCAACCGATTGTGTCGATTCACCACCGAGTGGATAAAGCCCGCGCTCCGGGTGAAATACAACACTTTTTGCTTTTTCGACTCGGCGGCGGTCCATCCCATCGGAAACGTCGAGGCCCCGACAACCATCGCCCCGGCCGTCAACAACATCTCGCGGCGTCGCATGTTTAGATCTCCTGTAAGACTTTTTTGAAGAGACAACAGCAAGGGCCGGAACTTGCAAATTTTTCATCACCCCAGTTCCTCGCCCCCTACTCGCACACGATCCGGTTCATCGCGTCCCATTCCTCGGCCGAAAGCTCGATTTGCCCGGCCTCGGCGTTTTCGGTCGCTTGCGCGGCGTTGCGAACGCCGCACAGCGCGCAGGTCAGCCCCGGCTGCGCGATCGTCCAGGCGATGACCAACTGGGACGTCGTCGCTCGATGGCGTTCGGCGATCGGACGCAACCGTTCGAGCGCGGCGTTCATGCGTTCGACGTTGGCCGGCGAAAAACGTTGCCTGCCGTTGCGCAGGTCGCCCGGGCCATACTGTCGATCGGGCCGCAACTTGCCGGTCAACAGTCCGTTGGCCAGCGGCGAATAAGCCAACACGGAGATCTTATGCTGACGGCAATATTCCAAACCGCCGTCGGTTTCCATCGCGCGGTCGATCATGCTGAACCGCTCTTGATCCGCGTCGATGCCCCCATATTGTTTTATGTGATCCACCGTGGCGTTCGAGACGCCGATGGCTCGGATCTTGCCTTCTTCCTTGAGCTTCAGCAGCACGGCCATCGTGTCGGCCACCGGCGTGGTCGTCGTTTGCCAATGGGTCTGGTACAGATCGACGTAATCCGTCTGCAACCGCTGAAGGCTGGCGTGCAGTTCGTCGCGGATCGATTCGGGCCGAAGGCATTTATAGACGTCGCGTTCGGAAGGGCCGGACGTGATGCCGTCGGCGTCGGAGTGGAAATGCAACTCGCCTTCCACGCGATCCCAGATCAGCCCGCATTTGGTGGCCAGCACGACCCGATCGCGACGGCCGCGGATGGCCTGGGCGACCAATCGCTCGGAGCGGCCGAATCCATAGACCGGCGCAGTGTCGATCAGCGTCACGCCGTGGTCCAATGCGGCCACGATGGCCTCGACGGCCTGCTTTTCGTCCGAGCCGCCCCACATCCATCCGCCGATGGCCCAAGCGCCGAACCCGACCGCCGAAATGTCGATCCCCGACGAGCCGAGTTTTCGATAGATCATGGCGTCCTCCTTCCGTTATTGAGGGTCAGAAACCGAATGTCGGGCGGCCGACCGCATCGCGTCGATTATGGCACGACGCCGATTCCGCAACAAGCCGCCGGCCATTCTTGCGGCAAAAACCCCCGACCGGTATAATGACGGGATTCGCCAATTTTGCTATTTTTCCTGCAATTTCCATCAAACGTCAAAGGTCTGGTGCGATGCAGCACTTTTCATTTTCGGCGGTTCATCGTGCGGTCGTGTCCGTCTTGCTGCCGTGTGGGCTGGCCATGTTGATCGGCTGCGGAACCGGCGAATACGAAAAACGCTTGGCGGGCCGCGACGCCCGATTGAAGGCGCAGGCCGTTGCCCGATTCGCCGATTTGGGCAACGAACAAAATCTGGCCAGCACGAACGTTTCGTTCCGCATCCCGAAAAAGATGACGGCGCTCTCGTCCGGCGACCAGCGACGCATGAACGCCGGCGCGCTGCCGATTCCCGACGCCCACCAAACCTACGAAGGTTTCGTTCAAGACTCGACGGGCGGACAGTTGCCGTACTACTGCTATGTCGGCGTGCTGCCCGTTCCGCTGCAACAGATCACTTCGCAAATGCAGACCGTGTTGACGGCCGCCAAGCTCAACGGGTCGCTCAATTGGACCGACGTGCAGGCCGAGTCGCCCGACGGCGAGGTCTCCACCTGGAAAAAGCTCCGCTTGCAGACCAACCAGGATTTCTACTACAAGACCAAGGACGGCCAGTCGCAATATCCGAACGTGCCGGGCATGCTCGAGTTTTATCTGCGTGACGCGGGCAAGTCCGTCATATTCGTGATCTGGCGCATGCCGACCAGCATCGAGCCCAACGTCGAACTGGCCCGCTTGGCCCCGTTGGTCAACGGCTGCGTAAAGGCTGAAAAGAAATAACGAAGAACGCAGGGGGACGGACGAGACCATTCGCGGGCGGCGGTCCCCCGCGTCAGCCTTCGCCCTTCTTGAGCTTTCCGGCGCTCGACTGGAAATATTTGCGGCGTCGCGATTGAGCCGCCGACTCCGCTTCGGTCTGTTGAGCCCGCAGGTCGTCCCAATTCGCCCGGCAGTAACGACAGCCAACCGTCTCGATGTGGAAGGCGACATATCGGGCCTGCGGTTCGGGCAGCACGCCCAGCACGAAACTGCCCAGTTGGTCGCGCGTCGGACAACTCAGCCGATGACGCCGCCAGATCTCGCCCAACGAATGCACCCCTTCGTCGCGTCGGGCCTGAATCGCCGCCAAACGCTCGACCAGCGACCGATCCGCACGCAACGCCTTCTCGACGCTCGCCATCCTCTCGAAAGGCAGCGATTCGTCCAGATAGGCTTCCAGATCGGATTGGCAAAAGTCAGACATGGCATCCATGGTTCTTGGTTCGTGGCGAGAAATATCGGCAGTTCGGTCTGTCACCGCCCACTCACTCGTACAACTCCGGAAACACTTCCTTCGGCAATTTCTGCGATCGAACGGCGGTCCGCAGCTTCGCCACAAACTCGAACTTGTAATTGGCCACCGCCTGCTCGGTCAATTGCAATCGCGCCGCGACGTCTTGGTTCGACCAGCCCCGCACCAGCAACAGTTCGAGGCACTCGAGCCGATCCCACTGGCCGTGGCGGCGAAGGTGGTCGATCTGACCCGCCAGCGCCGCCGCCAGCGAGTCTTCCTCCAATCGACGCCGCTCACCGCTCCGGGCAATGCTGCTGGCCGGCCGACCGTTTCCGACGGGTTCCCACGGGCTCGACGTTCCGTGGCGAGCCACCATCGGCAGCGTCGGACGCCGACCTTCGCGCCGTAAATGGTCGGTCAGCTTGTGGGCCGCGATCGAAAACAAATAGCCTTCCAACGGGCGCCGATTGTCGTAGTTCGGCAGGCTGGTCAAAAATCCGATGAACGTCTCTTGAACCAAGTCCTCGGCCGCCGAGCGATTGCCGGTTCGATTCTCCACATAGGCCAACAGCCGGCCCTCAAACCGTGCGATCAACTCGTTCCAAGCCTCGTCATCGCCCTGACGAACGCGGCGGATCAACAAAGCGTCGGCGGACATGGGAAAAAATAGGGATTAGGGATCAGGAATTAGGGATGAGAAAGGAAATAGACGCCGCCAAGGCTCGTTCTAATTCCTAACCTCTAATCCCCAATCCCTTTTATAACTACGCCATCACGGCCAGGACCAGCACTAGTATGACGCCGGCGGCGGCCCATCGCAAGCGGGTTCGATAACGACCGCCGGTCGCCAGATCCGCCTTCAAGTAGCCCAACGCCACGCCCAGCAGCCCCAAAACCGCAATCGATCCGACCGCCCACGTCCGAAACCGCAGACTCACGATCGCTTGGCGATGCTCCTCCAACAACACGTCTTTCAACTTGCGATCGATCCGCAGCAACGCATGGAGCTGAACCATCGGACCCACCGAATATTGGCGAGTCTCCAGCCAACGATCTTGAACGAGCCGGTTCAAAACATCAACGGACAAGGCGGCCTTGCCGGTCGGGCCGTCGCTCCAACAGGTTGCGAGATATCGGGCGGCGGCCTTTTGCAGCGCGTCGGGCAGCGCGACTTCGCATTCGGCCGGTGTCGCATAGGGGCCCACGCGAACAGTCATTTGATACGCGCCGTCGACCACACCCGGCGGCGTTTCGACCCACGCGGGCCGATTCTCCAAACCGCGTTCTCCCTGAGACAATGCCAATCCGATCGCGCTGGCGATCATGCCCGGTCGGTTTTCGCCTTCGCCGGTTTTTGGATCGGCGGCGGCCGACGGACCCGACGGCTTGGCACGCTGGTCCTCGGCTAGCGCGCGGCTCAGCGCCCGAGCCATCGCCCGAGCCATCCCGACCGTCCGCGACGCAATCGCCTGGGAATAGGCGTCGACGGTTTTTTCGACGGTGTCGGGCGTCGCCGCCTGCTCGAACGGTTGACTCCGGAAGAAAAACACGGCGGCCAACAGCAACGCGGCGACAAGCCCCACGCCCGGCAAAATCGTCAACGTCGCCGACCGGCTTTTCGGATGTACGAAAAGCGGAACGACGATCGCCGCCGCGACGACCGCCACAACCGACAACAACAAAATGAATCGCCAAGAGATCGCCGGCATGTTCTTTCCGATAAAAGAAAAACAACCACCGCGGAAGAACGACGCACTTGCCGTCCCGTCCCTAACCGCCCGTCCTCATCCGCAATTGCCGTTCTCTGTGTTCTCCGTGCCTCCGTGGTAAGTTTTCGTTCGCGTCGCTTTGCCCCGAGGCGTCCAAGGGCTAGCCAATTGAACCGACGCCGAGACGATCACGGCGACCATCGGCAGCCAGGGCTGCGGAAAATGCCACAACAGCGCCACGACGTAGGCCGCCAGCAGGACGGCCAACAAGCTGCGAATCCGCAACCGCGCCGGCCGCGCGGCGGAGGTTTGCCGCCACCAACGCACCAGCGCGAACAACATGCCGAAACACGCCGCGAACGCCAAAAGCAACGGCCGGCCGTCGACGCCATAAAACCCGGTCGGCTCGATGACGTCAATCGTCTCCAGCGGATTTCGCCCCGCCGGCAAACGCACCAAGAGCCATTGCGACACGGCAAACGCCGCCGCCCCGACGACCATGCCGACGACCAGCATGACCAACCGACGAAGCATCGCGTCGCCGCGTTCGTTTCTCCAGAACTTGGCCGGAACCAACACGCCCCAAACGCCCAACACGCCGGTCGTGACCAGCCAGGCGAACCGTTCCAGACAAGGACCGTCGCGGTCTGGGCCGAGCCCGCACTCCAAAAACGTCGCCGCCACGCCCAGAACAAGGACGACCATCGCCCCGCCCAGCATCGATCCCAGCAACTCGGCCACCCGCTCACGCAATGACAATTCCGCCATCGGCTCGCGTCGCGGCAATCCGCGAAACAAAATTGGAAGGGTCGGGCTTTCCGCGTCGTGCAACGAATCGTCACCCTTGTCCACCTGTTGAGAGGCGTTGTCGCGCCAAAACCCGTCGGACGGCGAAGGCGAAGGCAACGCAGCCAACATATCCACGGCCGACGGAAATCGCCGTGCGGGGTCTTTCTCCAACGCCCGGGCCACGACGCTGCGATACGGTTCGTCCAGCATCGACACGTCGGGCTGGGCCGAAAGATGTTTCATCAACACCTCGCCGATGCTTTCGCCCTCGAACGGAACGCGGCCGGTCAGCAACTCGTACAAGATCACGCCCATCGCATAGACGTCGAGCTCCTTGCCGTAGCGACCGCCGGCCACTTCCGGCGCCATGTAGTGCACGGTTCCGATGCTCTCCGTGTGTCGGCTGCGGCGGCTGCACGAGATGAACTTCGCCAGGCCGTAATCGCCGACCTTGACGACGCCGCCGTCGCAAAAAATATTGCCCGGCTTCAGGTCGCGATGCACGATGCCGTGATCGTGCAGATGGGCCACGCCGGCGCCGAGGCCGTGGATCCACGCCAGCGCCTCGGACGGCGGCATTCCATCGGGCCGATCGGCCAGCGCGTCTTCGAGGCTCCGACCGGCCATGTACTCCATCACGACCCACGTGTCGCCCTGGTCGTCTTGGCGGATGTCGTAAAGGTCCAACAAATGCGGATGCCGGAGGTTCAAACACTGGCGAATTCCCCGCAACTCGACTTCCAAATTGCGGCGAATCAGCTTCAACGCGACCTCTTTGCCGGCGTCGTTGGTGGCATAGTAGATTTCGCCGAATCCGCCCTGACCGACGCCGCGGCGGATCGTGTAGCCGGCCAGCGGCCGATCGCCGCCGCCGTATTGAAACCGGCCCGACGCGCGCACCCGCGGCTCGACCGACGGGGCGGCCAGATGCGGCAACGTGTCGTGCGGGTTTTCGTCCAAGATGATCCCCTCAGGGCGAAAAGCGGAAACGGGAAGGGCCATCCGTCCCCCGCCCTCCTCTTCCGCCCTATTTTACATTGTAATCGGCTCGAAACGAAACGAAAACCCGTCGCCTTCGACGCGGGACTTGGGGCCGATCGGTCCGTCGCGGTCGTGTGCGACGCCGTCGATCACCAGCGGCCCGCCGTCCACGCGGCATCGCAAGCCGTCGGGCTCCGCGCCGGCGTACAAAATCACTTCGCGGGTCCATCGGCGGCAGACCACATGGCTGTGCGATTTCGAACCCAACACGCACGAATCGGCCATCCAAAGCACGGCGACGGTCGAGGGCTGCGTTCGATGCGGACTCACAAACTCGAGCCGCGCGGTGGCGCTCAGGGCGTG
>JBDKTJ010000065.1:0-1893 GCA_039698075.1 Thermoguttaceae bacterium
GGACCGCGCCGGCCATTGCCACCTCGGTAGGGCTGTCGCGACGCGATTGCCAGGAGTGGGTCTATCGCTTCAACGAAAGCGGATTACTTGGCCTAGACGATCAGCATGGTGGTGGTCGCGCTGCGCCGCTGACCGACGAACAAGAAGAGCTGGTCCGAAAACGCATCAATGCCGGGCCGACAGAAGAGCATCACCTTGCTGCAACTGCCGCCGTACAGTCCCGAACTGAACCCGATGGAAAACTTGTGGCACTACCTTAAGAGCCACTACTGGTCCAACCGAGCGTACGCCGACTACGAAGAACTCGAAGAGGCCGCCATCGACGCCTGGCGAGCCGCCGTGTTGCAGCCTGACCTGATGGAAACCGTCTCTAACGCCCCGTACCTCAAACGCGCAGCTTCAATGTGAGATTGGTATCAGCCTCAGAAGACACAGCCACAGCGATTGCGATGGCAACGGGCGTAGCAAAACCGTCACGTAATCCCCTACACAGAGGGAGCAGGGGAGTCGAAACGGGGACGCCGCTGGTTTGGAGAAACAAAAAAAAGGGGGCCACAACCGCCGCCGCCATTTTTTCTTGGTGCGTGAGATTCGGCGGAGAGCGTCTTTCCGACGAAACGTCTCTCATCCGGGCCGAACGGTGGCGCTGGCAATGCAAAACTTGTCCCATCGCGATGGATGGAGTTCGATCCCCAAGCCCGGCGACGACGACAGATGCACGCGCGGGCGACCGTCCGATGTGTCACGGACCGGCAGAAGCGGCTCGGCGACGTCCTCGGCGAGTTGCCGATCGCTCGGGAAGAAGTCGGCCGGCCAGGAGCAGTTTTCCTTCGACGCCAACGCCATCGCAATGCGTCCGCCGAGGGCGCTTTGCGGAACGGCGCCGACATAGCAGGGCGTGCATCGCTCGTGGCACAGTTCGCAAATGGCCGCGGCCGTCGTCAGCCCCCCAACGCGGCCCGGCTTCAAATTGACGCCCTTGCAACTGCCCAGCTCCAATGCCATCTCGGCCTGCGCGAAGCTCGCCACGCTCTCGTCCAAAACGATCGGCGTGCGGAGCGATTCCTGAATCATCGCGTGACCGACCAGGTCGTCGGCCGGCAGCGGCTGCTCGATCGACGAAAGCATAAAATCTTCGAGCCGGTACAGCATGTCTTGATGGCCCAAGTGCAGTCCGCCCTCGCAATCGACGTGAAGCGATTGGGTCGGACATTGTTTGCGCGCCAGATCGACCACCTGAATATCCCAGCCGGGCCGAAACTTGAGCTTGATTCGATCGAATCCCTCGGCCACGGCCGCGTCGAGTTGTTCGAGAAACTCGTCGATCGAGTCCATCCGGTCGAACGTGGGCCCGACCTCGATCGCGTCGCGGCATCCGCCGAGCAACTGATGGAGCGGGCGGTTCTGACGCCGGGCCTCCAAGTCCCACCACGCGACGTCCAACGCGGACTTGGCCCACGGGTTGCCGTGAAAAGACGCGAGCAACTTGGTCAACTCGTCGCCGGACGACACGTTGCGGCCGACCACCCTCGGAGCGAGCCAGTCGCGCAACAAGGCGAACGCGCCGGCCGCCCATTCGGAGCCCATCTGCGGCGCACTGCCGGGACTTGCCTCGCCCCAACCCGTCGCCCCGTCGCCGTGCATGGCGACCAGCACGGTCTCAAGCCGCGGCAAGTCGCCGACGGCCGTCGACCGAGGTGAACGAAACGGCAACCCCAGGTAGTACAGATCGAGCGAATCGATGTGCATAAAAAAGGTAGGAGGGGGCTAAGTTCGACTTTTGCACTTTTTAAGGGCAAAAACTGACCTATCACTATAACGCGAGCCTCCGGGACAATGCTTGGTGATTGAACAACCCAGGCATTGAGCAAGGAGGCTCACAATGAAACTTGT
>JBDKTJ010000066.1:0-53335 GCA_039698075.1 Thermoguttaceae bacterium
AAACGGGTGCCCGATGGCGGGTTCGGCGAGCCAACCGCATGGCAAATTTGTGTTCTCTCCTTTATAGCAACCTATGGAACGCCTACTGGGCCGTCAGCTAGCCCAACAATCCGTTACTGCACCCCCCAAAACGCCGCACTAGCCGCAAAACGTGGGCGACGGTACAATGGCCGGTCCATCCGTCGTCGATCCTATGGTGAATGCACCGTGACCCGGCGTCTCGAATCGACCCTCGACCTGAACCGGTCGTCTTGTTGAAAGGAGTTTTTTGTGAGCTCACCCGCCGACTTCGCCGAGAATGAAACGCTGCGTTCGATTCATCATCGCCACAGCATCCGAATGTTCACCGATCAGGAAGTGCGGGACGAGGACATTCGGACGATTCTGGACGCGGCCAATTGCGCTCCGTCCGCCCATAACCAGCAGTCGTGGCGATTCCTCATTCTGCGCGATGAACGAAAGCACGCGCTGGCCGAACTGGTCAGCCATCGCGCCGTCGATTTTCCGCGGTCCGCGTCGATCCTGATGCGCATGGCCGCCCGCAGCATCCAAGGCGCGCCGGTCGTCGTGGCCGTGGCCAACACCGGCGAGCTGATCCGCAACGGCGCCGAGTTGGTCCGCGTCGACGGCGAGTTGGCCTTCGATTTCTTCCGCACGATGGAAATTCAAAGCTCGGCCGCGGCGGTCGAAAACCTGCTCTTGGCCGCCACGTCGCTGGGCATCGGCTCGGTGTGGCTGGGCATCCTGTTTTTGATGAAACGCGAGGTGCTCGAATTCTTGGGCGAGCCGGCCGGCGAGTTCATGGCCGTCGTTCCGCTGGGCTATCCGGCCAAAACGACCGAAGGCCCCAAGAAACGCCCGCTGGAAACCTTGGTCCGCATCCTGGATTGACCCAGACGCGACGGACCGTCTTTCAGGAAAAACGCTCGTCAGTCCTTCTCGCGGTGTTCGACGAACGGCCAGTATTTGTCGAAATCGAAGTCGGGGCTGTTGTCCAGGTCGTGGCACGAGTAGCACTGTTGCTTCCTGGCTTCTTCCTTTGTGACGGTCACGGCCTTGCGATACTTGAGCTGTTCGGCTTCGTTGTTGCGCAGTTCCGCGGCGGCGTGTTTTTCACCGGGCCCATGGCAATCTTCGCAGCCGACGTTCACCAGCGTCGGCGTCTTCTGCTGGCTCTCGAACCCGCCCACAAAAGGAAAGAACTTCGTCGAATGCCAGCCGATTACATGGCAACTGACGCATTCGGGATCGAAGTTTCTCGGCGGATCGGTTTTCGTCAAGGTCTCATACGCTCGGGCGTGGCCGCTCTTTTTCCAGATGGCGTACGACGTCTCGTGGCACGACTCGCACTTGGCCGACCCGATAAATCGGCCGTTTCGTTCCGCCAGCGGATGCACGGCCGGACGGAGCCCCAGCCCGGCGAATCCCGTCGTTTTCAGTTGTTCTTGATACGCGGCCATCAGTAGTTTCATGTCGGGCGAGGCGGGAAATCGCGAGTCCAGCGGCACCCGCTGATAATGCACCGTCGGCTTCGGATCGTTGTACAACCCCAACACGATGGCGTTCATTCCCTTGTAGCCGACGGTGATCAACGGCGTTTTGGTCCCCTCGATCCACTGCGGCTCTTTCGGCGGCTCGGCGAATCCGCCCGCCGTCACCACGACGTTGAACTCCGGGAATCGCCGGGCCAGTTGTTTCGACTCCTCGATCGTGGCGTGCGACAAAAGCACCAGGAAATCGGCCTTCCGCTTCAACTCGGGCACGATCCGTTCCAGCGCCGCGACGGGATCGCTGAGCTCGATTTCCTCGTTGTGGATTTCCTTTTGAAAAGCCTTGCCCAAGATGGCCGTAACGCCGATTTTCAGGCCGCCGGCCTCGATCACCTTGCTCTGCGGAACGATCTCGCCGGGTTTGCCCAACAGCCCGACGTTGGCGGCCACGAACGGACTCGGCTTGCCGTCCACGCCGGACGCCACGGCGATCAGCTCGCCGGCGGGCAGCCGCAAGTCGTCCGTGCCGAACGCGATGGCGTCGTAGCCCATCTTACGTTTGCCTTCGACGGCCGTCTGATATTTCAACTCCGCCTGGCGGCCGAATTCATGCACCAACCCGCCGACGTCGAGCCCGACGACCGGCCAGCCGTCCCGGCGAAGTTGCTGGAACAACGAGGCGCGGCGAGCCATGCCGCCCTTCATGCGATCCATGCCCGCACAGCCGCACGGCTCCAAATAGCCTTCCTCCAGACCGGTGATGACCAATGCGACGGCGGGTTTCTTCCAACCCTCGAAAATCTTGCCGTTCGCCCGAATCGGATCAAAGGGAATGCCGCTGTTTTTTCCGGTGTTCGGACGTCCGACGGGCGGCGACGGCGACTTTTCTGGAGACTCAACGGCCGATTTGGCTGGCGCAACCAACGCCGGCTCTCTCAACGTCGACGGCGATTCGAGCCCACGCGACGGACTGTCCGATTTCGGCGGCGCCGCTTGAGCGATCGTCGCCCACCCGACCATAAGAAGCGTTGACCAGCGAAAGAAATAACCGGAGACCAACGACTTCCGGCGATTCTTTTGTGCATCGCACCCTGGAAGAATTTTCGATTTGTTCAGGATCATGCGCTCGTCCTTGATGAAAAAAACCGCTCCGCCTCAACCTTCGACGGCAAACCGCACCAAGATTCGCACTCGCGGCACATTGGGATGCGTCGTCTTCAGCAGGATTTCGCCATATCGGCCCTGCTGCGAGCCCAAGTGATTGGCCGGCGGGCTGTCCGGCGGAACCGAAACCGTGAGCGGAAACTGCACGACCGCCCCGCGGTTGATTTCTTGCCTCGGCCCGAGACTTACTTTCAGCGTCGCGGGCGTCACCTCGACAATCTCGAACTCCACGTTTTTTCGGGCCGATCCGCGAACGACCAGCAAAACCTGCTGCCGGGCGCCTTCGTGACCCGGCACCTGACCGAGATTCAACACGCCGGCGTCGGGATTCCAGCCCACTCCGACCACGGCGATTTCGCCGCCGACCATGCCTTCGATCGGGAGCGTTTGTTTGGACGCCGATTTCAGATTGGTCGTCAGCACGAGTTCTTGACGAACGGCGCCCAGCGGCAGTCCCGACTTGATCGTCACTTGAACCAACACGCCGCTGCGGGCGTTCGGCTCTTCCTTGATTTCCGCGGCGCTCAACGGTTGCAGACTCGCCTCGAAATAGGAAGCCAGCTCGGCGTTCGACCAGGATTGGCCGAGCACCTTCAACGGCTTGTCGGCATATCCGAACAACCGGACGGAACCCGAGACCGATTGGCCGGGCGTCAGTCGGCTGAAGACCAGCGACGACGGCACGAATCGGGCGGCCGCCACGATCTCGCCCGAAATGGTCAGCGTCACCCGCGGCTGAGTCGGATCGTTCGTCAGAATCGTGGCCGTTTGTCGATACGGACCGGTCTCGTCGGTCGGCTTCCAGGTAAGATGCACCTTGGTCGATCGGCCGGGCGGCACTTCTTTGTGACCAAGCTCGCTCACCGTGCAGCGGCACGACGTATCGCCCTTGGTCAATACCAACGGCGCCGCGCCGCGGTTGGTCAACACAAAATCGTGGGCGCCTTGGCCCGTCATGTCCAGCGCGCCAAATGCGTAGTCGGGCTGGTCGACAACCACCTTCGGCACGGGTCCGGTGACTTTTTTTTGCACAGGCATGTCGACGGATTGCACGCTTTGAGGATCCCAGACAGCCCGCCGCAATCGGAACTGCGCAACGCCAACCCCCAAGGCGATGCCCAACAAAATCACCAGCAATAGGAAAGTCGTTTTCTTCATGGCACGCCGCAGAGGTCGCCGAACTTGTCCCCAAAACCGTGGAACAACAACGTATCCCGCCATCCTTGGTTCGCTAGGCCTAGTTTAATCCAATTTTTGGCGGAAGACCACACGAATTGCGGCTACGGAACGTCGACCAGTCCTCGCTGCAATCGTTGGCGAAGCGGGTCGGGGAGTTTTTTATCAACGTGGGGGGTGGCCTTATCCAACGTTAGTGCCGTTTCCGCCGCGCGGCGAAACTCCGCCCGATGTCCGGCCGTCCGGTCGGCTTCGGCCAGTTGGGCCCAAAGGATCGCATTGTTCGGATAAATCGCCGCGGCCTGTCGAAACGCCGCAATGGCCGACTCCAAACATTCGCGCCGTTGGGTCCTTTCAAACGCCTCAAGCCGCCAGGCCGCCACGGTCCGCCACGCCGTGGCCGAACGGCTCGCCCGGTGCAGATATTCGTCCGACGCCTTTTGGAATCGTTGCCATGGAGCCGGATCGGGTTGGCGGACCCAATCGGCGAACTCGACGGCCGCCAAACGACGCCACGGCTCGGCCGACCACGGATCGGCCGCGGCAGCCGCCTGTAAATGTTCGACGGCCCGATCCGGCTCGCGCTCGCGCTGGGCCTGTTGGATCTCGGCCTGACAGTTCAACACCGGGCGGTACGCCGTCGCATAACATGCCGCAACAATCCCCAAGGCGATGATCAACCCAATCCACGCAACCCACACTCGAACCGCTCGAACCGATCCACCTTGCTGCCCCAAGGCCAGCAACAACCAAAACGTGCCGGCCACGCTCGGCAGCCCGATGCCGCCGGCCGCCAGCAGATTCACCAACAAGACCACGATTCCCACGGTGGGCGTCCAATAGGGCATCCGCCCGTTTTGAATCCACCCCCACAACATCGCCACGGTCACGGCGGCCAGCGGCCATCCGATCCAAAGGGCCGCATTGCCGGGCGGCGCGGCGCTGAATATGCCAGTCGCGACGGACAACGGAAAGCCAACCATCGCGCCGATCCACACGCAGGACGGATTGCCGACCTGCCCAAAACTTCCGGATAAGTCGTCCACGGGACCGGAACGGCTAGACCGATGGACAACTTGTCCGACGAAAAAGCACCCCAACACGATCAAAAACGCCACGAGCGCCGGCACTCCGGCGGTCGCCGCGATCTCCATCAAAAAATTGTGCGGATCGGCCACTTCCTCGCTGGCCTCGGGCAGTTTGTATTGCAGATAGGCGTCTTGAAAATTGCCTGGCCCACAACCGACCACCGGATGATCGGCGATCATGCGCGCGGTCGATTGCCAGTATTGCAGCCGGTAGCCGAACGATTTGGACGCCTCGCCGAGCACTTGGCGATCCAACCCGCCGACCGCAAGGGCCGCGGCCACCAACAAGGCAAGCGACCCGGCGGCCGCCAAAGGCCATTTCCACCCGAATCGAACAACCCGATCCCGACAAAGCCACCAGGCCAACACGAAACCCGCGCCCACGGCGAGATAACCGCTGCGGCTTTTGGTCAGCAGCAAGCAGGCGGCCACCACCGCGCCGACCGCGAACATGACGGTTTGTCGGCGGCGGTTTTGTTTCGCGGCGAACCACAAGCACGCCAACACGGCCAGCCAGGGTGCGAGATATCCGGCCAGCGAGTTGGTCAGCGCGAACGTGGCGATCGGCTCGGTGCTTTGCAGACGGTCTTCAAACAGTTTTCGTTCGGCCGAGCCGGGCAGGAACCAGAAGTCGGCCCGCCGCATCGCCTGATCCGGATCGGCGGCGTACTCGGCCCGCGTCGCCGGAAACTCGCAGGCGTATTGATACAATCCGTAGCCCGACAACGCGACCGCCAACGCAATCATGACGACGACCATCGCGCGCGCCTCGCGCGGCGTGTCGACCAGTTGTCGGGCCATCCCATAGGCCAGGGCCATGCCAAGCCATTCCCAAAGCATGTTCCACGCGGGCCGCGGATTGGCGCCGCCGACAGCCCACAGCGCGGCGATCGTGTGCCATCCGATCAACAACAGCACGGCGACGTCGGTCCCGCTGAACCGCAGACGAAACGTCGGACGGCCGATCGCGCCGAGCAGCCAAACCACGGCCAGGGCGATCCACAGCATGACCATCGTCAGCCCGTCGCCAAACAGCGCCGCCGACTCGCTCGGAAACAACGGTCGCGCGACGAACAGCGCGGTCGTTGCGCCCAGCAGCCACGGACGCAATCGGTCGCCGTGCGAAGTTGCAGGCGGCCCTACGACGCGGGTTGGTCGTGTTTTGCGTTGGTTCATGGTGGGCGAATGTTACGGTCGGCGACGCGCCGCAATTTCCAGAATCGCAACCAGCGACAACGTGCAGACGACCATCAACAGCACGACGGCCGCGCCGCCCAGGTCGACTTCATGCAACAGCAGCGCGCCCAAGCCGCAGGTGGCCGTGGCCAGGTAGATCGTCAGCACGGCTTGCGGCTTGCTCATGCCGAGATCGACCAGCCGGTGCGAAAAATGGCTCTTGTCGCCCACAAACGGACTGCGGCCCGACCGCAGGCGAATCCACACCACGCTGGCCGTATCGTACAGCGGCACGGCCAACACGCACAGGGGCGCCAGAATCGCGTAACGAGGCAGACTGCCGCCGGCGAACGTGGCGGTCAGCGACGTGGTCGCCAGCAAATATCCGATCAAATAGCTGCCCGCGTCGCCCATGAACAGTCGGGCGGGCGGACGATTGTGCCACAAAAACCCCAGAAGCGAACCGACGATCACCAACAGCAAGCCGGCGATGAACAACTGGGGCTGATGGTTGTCGGGCCGAGGCGTCAACAGCATCACCATGGCCAGCATCGCGGCGGCGATGGCCGCCACGCCCGCCGACAGCCCGTCCATGTTGTCGAGCATGTTGAACGAGTTGACCAGTCCGACGATCCAAAGCACGCTGATCGCGCCGGTCAGCCACGGGGCGTCGATAAACAAACTCAACCGCCAGCCCAGACAAACCATCACGACGGCCACGGCGGTCTGCACGCTCAGACGCAGCCGCCAATCCAATCCGCGACGATCGTCGGCCATCCCGAGCAGCATCAAGACGGTGCCGCCGGCCAGCAGTTGCCAGAGTTTGCCCGAACGATACAACAAACCGGAGACGTGTGCGGCGACGAAATCGGGCAGCGGAATGGACCAAGTGGCCGCGGCCCACAGAAAAATCTGCCCCAAAAACAACGGCAACACCAGACCCAACCAAATGGCCAATCCGCCGCTGGTGGGCATCGGCACGTCGTGGATCTTTCGATGGCCCGGTCGATCGACCCATCCGAACCGAGGCCCCCACCGCCGCACGGCGAAGGCCGCCAACAGACAGACCGCAAAACTCGGAATCAGACAGCCAAGGATCAGCCAGTGCATAAGGAACGCTCCGGAAATCAGGGATTAGAGATTGCGGATTAGGGATTAGACCCGCCAAGAAACCATATTCAAGATTCTAATCCCTAATCCCCAATCTCTAATCCCTTCTTCTCAGCCCCTCCCGGCATCGCGTGAAAAACTCTTGGTAATCGGCTCGGCGATAGTCGGGAAACGTGTATTCGTGAGGTTGCCAACGGTGATGTTTATATTGTAGCGTCATTTCGGCGTAGATGCCGCGAGAAAGATACAGCCGGTGGGCGAAATCCTTCGTCGAGGCCAACACCAGTTTGGCCGGGGTCAGGTAGCCAGGATCGAGATTCAACGGACGAGGCTCCTCGCAGGACGCCATCGCGGCGTACTCCTCCTCCCATCGGTTGGTCGTCCACTTGATCTCAACCAATTCGGCGGGATCGAATGGCCGCTCCAACGCGAAGAATGTTTTTTTCAAGCCCGGTCCCATCGTGGCGTCGTAATATCGGGTCTCGGAAAACTCAAACCGCGGGCTCTCCAACGCGATCGGACCCCACGCGTCGACGGCGCGGCGGCGCGCCCAATCCAACGCGGCGTCATAGCGACTGAACGCAGCCATCAACAACATCGCCGGCGGATGAGGAAGCGGTTGCCCCATGATCTCATAAAACCGCGGAAAATCGAAAGTGACCCGTGATGGAAAAAACCACGCATTGGCCGGCGGTCTGCGCCCACCGGCACGTTCGCTCTGGTGTGGACCTCGTTTACGCCAAAATCTCCTTGTGATCGCCGCCCGGCGTCTCGCGGACATAGCGCGGCACTGCGTAACCGGGCAATCGGGCTCGAAGGGCCGCCACGAGCGACTTGCCGGTTTCGATCGACGTCTGAAAATGCGCCGCCCCGGCCACCGAGTCCAACTGATGCAAATAGTACGGCACAACCCGCAAATCGACCAGCCGACCGAAAAGCTCCGCCAAAATGTCCGCCCGATCGTTCACCCCGCGCAACAGCACCGTCTGGCTAAGCACCGGAACGCCGGCGTCGATCAACCGCGAAAACCCGTCGACCACCGGGCCGTCGATCTCCGCCGCGTGATTGACGTGAACCACCACAATGGGGGTCAACCTGCTCGATCGAAGCAAATCGACCAGTTCGTGGGTGATTCGCTGCGGCAAAACGACGGGCATCCGGCTATGAACGCGAACCCTCCGCACGTGGGGAATTTCGGCCAACTGGGTCAGCAACCGAGCCAACTCGGCGTCGGGCAGCATCAGCGGGTCGCCGCCGCTGAGGATAACCTCATGCACGGAGCGGTCGGCCGCAATGCGTCCCAGCACGGAGGCCCTTTGCACGGCATTTTGCGGACAATCGGAATAAGGAAAGTGCCGGCGAAAGCAAAACCGGCAATGGACGGCGCACGCGCCAACTGTTACCATCAAGATTCTGCCTCGGTATTTCCGAAGCAAACCGGGACCGCACCGAGCGGCCGTCTCGCCCAACGGGTCGGCGTCGAATCCGGGCGTTGCCAGGGTTTCCTCCGTCCGGGGCAAAACCTGTCGCAACAACGGGTCGTTCGGGTCGCCGCGTCGGATGCGGGCCGCATAGGGTTTCGGGACCAGCAACGGAAAACCGCCGCAGACCGATTCGGCTTCGACGCCCAACGTCGGGTCCAAGTCGAGCCGCCGGCACAATTCGACGGGGCTGCGGATCGATTGATCCAGCAGCGACGGCCAATCGGCGGGAAGATTCGTCCCACGGTGCGTTGGAGTGCAACTTGCCATAACGGCAAACTTACCATAACCAAGTCTCTACAGAAAGTGAAACGGGAAGAACAGTCGTGGCCAGCTATAACACCAGCGAGTTTCGCAAGGGATTGAAAGTCCAATTGGACGGCGATCCTTACATCATGATCGAGTGCAATTTCGTCAAGCCGGGCAAGGGTCAGGCCCTTTATAAGTGCAAGCTGCGCAATTTGCTCCGCGGCACCGTGCTTGACCGGACCTACAAGAGCGGCGATTCGATCGACGCCGCCGAGATCGACGAAATCCAAGCCCAATATCTCTACCGCCAAGGCGATCATTTCGTGTTCATGGACAACGAATCCTACGAACAGTACGAACTGACGGCCGAACAGGTCGCCGACGCCTGGAAATATCTCAAAGAGAGCATGGTGTGCAGCATCATCCTGCACGACGGACAGCCCATCAGCATAACGCCGCCGAACCACGTCGTGTTGCGCGTCGAGTATTGCGAGCCCGGCGCCAAGGGCAACACGGCCACCAACGTCACGAAGCCTTGCAAAGTCGACACCGGCGCCGAATTCCCCTGCCCGGCGTTCGTCAACATCGGCGACCTGATCAAGATCGACTCCCGCACCGGTGAGTATTTGGAGCGCGTAAAAGAGTAAGACGCGGGGGCGTGGGACGAGGGATTGGGGGCGAGAAATCGTCCGATCATTTATGAGCCGTGATTTTCGCCCCACCGCCAGTTGGTCGAATTTGCAACGGCGCGCGGAGTTGCTCCGGCGGCTTCGCGCGTTCTTCGATCGTCGCGGATTTCTCGAAGTCGAAACGCCTATTCTCTCGGCCGATACGGTCGTCGACCGGCATTTGGACCCGTTTCGAGTGGTCGGTGGCCAGTGGCCAGTGGTCGGTTCAGAAAACACTAATCCCCAATCCCCAATCCCTAATTCCTCCGTTTGGCTCCAGACTTCGCCCGAGTTCACCATGAAGCGGATGTTGGCGGCCGGGGCGGGCCGGATTTATCAGGTCGCCCGCGTGTTTCGCCAAGATGAGATCGGGCCGCTGCACAATCCCGAGTTCACGCTGGTCGAATGGTATCAGCCGGGCGACGGGTTGGACGCCGGCATGCAACTGACCAGCGACCTCTGCGAAGAAACGCTACGGCGCGGACCGGCCGATCGCGTGACCTATGCCGAAGCGTTCGACCGTTGCGTCGGCGTCGATCCGCACACGAGCGACGGCCGGCAACTGGCCGAGACGGCCCAAAAACTCGGCGTCGCGTCGCCGGAGAGTCTTTCGTTGGACGACCGCGACGGCTGGCTCGATTTGCTGTTGGTCGAACGCATCCAGCCGCACTTGGGCGTCGGTCGGCCCGTCCTGTTGTACGATTATCCGGCCAGCCAGGCGGCGCTGGCCCGCACGCGGCAAGACGCCGGCAGACCGCCCGTGGCCGAACGATTCGAGTTGTACGCGAACGGCGTCGAGCTGGCCAACGGCTATCATGAATTGCTCGATCCGTCGGAATTGCGGGCAAGAAATGTTCGCGTGAACGCCCAGCGTGTCGCCGATGGCAAGGAAATGCTGCCCGAGGAAAGCCGGCTTTTGGCGGCGATGGAGTCGGGCCTGCCGACCTCGGTCGGCGTGGCGCTCGGGTTCGACCGACTCGCGATGCTGGCCCTCGGCGTAAAAACCATCGCCGAGGTGGTGGCGTTTCCGTTCGATCGGGCGTAAAATAACGTTCCGCTGGTTGTTCCTCGCTCGTTTCCGTAACGCTAAGAGCCAAACCGTCGAAAAGGAAGCTTACTTTGATGTTTCGCCGACCTTGGTTTTTCTGCTTGCCGATCGCCGCTCTGTTGGGAATGGTTGTCAGCGTTCCTTCGACCGCGTCCGACATCAAAATTTATATCGAGACGGATTTGGAGGGTGTCAGCGGCGTATACACCTTCGACCAAACGCGTCATGCGGCGAACACCCCGCCAAACGATCAGGCGAAAGAATATTTCATGGGCGATCTGGCGGCTGTGATTCGCGGACTTCGCGACGCCGGCGTCGGTGAAATCACCGTACTCGACAACCACGGCTCCGGGGCGATCATTCCGCATCTGATGGAACCGGGTGCGAAATATCTCGTCGGCAAGAACCGGCCAAGCGGTACGTTGCAGGGGCTGGACAAAACTTACAGCGGTCTGATCCTGTTTGGGCATCATGCGATGATGGGCACGCCCGACGGAGTGCTGCACCACACACGGTCGTCCAAAAACGAAACGCGCGTTTGGTACAACGGCGTCGAGTCGGGCGAGTTGGCCCAACTGGCGGCAATCGCCGGCTACTACGGCGTGCCTCCGATCATGGTCACGGGCGATGAGGCGACCTGCCGCGAATCGAAAAAATTCTTCGGCGACGAATGCGTCACCGTGGCAGTCAAAAAAGGCATCACGCGGGAGTTCGCCGTTCTCTATCCGTTCGCGGAAACCCGCAAGGCGCTCTACGAGGGCGCCAAACGAGCCGTGGCCGCCATTCCCTGCTGCAAGCCCTATCAGTTGACGTATCCGGTCCATGCGAAAAAGCAGTGGCTCGTTTTCGACAAGGACGGCTCCTCGTCCCATCTGGAGACCAAGGAAGGCACGATTCCAGACGCCCTGCACCTTTGGAATTTTTGAGAGACAACCCATTAAAGTTTTGTGTCCGTTCTACTATGCCTAACCCATTTGATCCTTATCGTGACGCGCTGGTGGTCGAGACGTTGACCGTTTGGCCCAAGGACTTGCCCGGCGCTCCGCTGGCCGATTCCGAGCGTCGGCACGTCGAAGAGCGTCTGCACGCCGATCCGGCCCAGGCGACGCAATTGGAATACGTCAAGATTCCGGCCGGGTTCATCCGCAAAATCACCGTCGCGGCGTCCGACCTGCAACGGGTTGCCCCATGACCGCTCCGCTCCAAACCGTCCGCGTCCAATTGGCTGCTCGCAGCTACGACATCCAGATCGGCGCAGGCAACCTCGCCGAGTTCGGCCGTTTCTTGGTCGATCGGGTCCAGACGACGCACGTGATCGTCCTCACCGATGAAAACGTCCACAAGCTGCACGCCATGCGCGTGGCCGAAAGCCTCGGCCAGCAAGACCTCGAAACCGACGTGATTTTGGTCGTGCCGGGCGAATCGAGCAAATCGGTCGAGGTGGCCGCGGGTCTTTGGGACGGGCTGCTGCAACTGGGCGCCGATCGCAATACCGTCGTCGTCGCGGTCGGCGGCGGCGTGGTCGGCGATCTGGCCGGGTTCGTCGCCGCCACCTACGCGCGCGGGCTGCGGTTCTTCCAGGCGCCCACGTCGCTGTTGGCTCAGGTGGATAGCTCCGTCGGCGGCAAGGTAGGCATCGATCTGCCCGAGGCCAAAAACATGGTCGGCGCGTTTTGGCAGCCGCAAGGCGTGCTTATCGACACCGAAACGCTGACGACACTGCCTGACAACGAATATCGCGCCGGCCTGGCCGAAGTGGTCAAATACGGCGTGATTCTCGACGCCGAGTTTTTCGATTTCTTGGAGGCGAACGTCGCCGCGATCAACCGTCGCGATCACAACGCGCTGGTCCGCGTGGTCGCCCGCTGCTGCCGCTTGAAAGCCGACGTGGTCGAACAAGACGAACGAGAAGAAACCGGCCTGCGAGCGATTCTGAACTTCGGCCACACCTACGGCCACGCGATCGAAATGCTTTCATGGAGGAAAGAAGAGGAGAGAGGGGAGAGTAAAAATCTCTCCTGCAGCCCCCTGCTTCATGGCGAGGCGGTTTCGATCGGCATGGCGTGCGCCGCGCGGTTGGCCGAGCGGCTCGGACGAGTCGATTCGCATTTCACCGGGCGGCTGCTTTCGATTTTGCGCTCGCTGGGGCTGCCGATCGACGTGCCCGACTTCGACCGGCAAGCGATCCTCGACGCCATGGGACACGACAAAAAAGCGGAACGCGGCAAGCTCCGATTCGTGCTGCCCAGCCGGATGGGCCATGTCGAATTGGTCGGTGATATTGACTCCGAGAACATCGCGGCCGCACTGAAGGAATGAATAAATACGCGGGGAACGCAAAACGTCTCCGTGACGGTCCTCCTCGGGATTGATGCGATGTCCGAGCACGACGATCCTGTTTCCGACAACGAGTTGGTCGACGCGTTGCGGCTTTCGTTGATCCCCGGCGTCGGGCCCAGGCATCGCAAGGATCTGCTCGAACGGTTTGGCACGGCCAAGGCCGTCTTGGCGGCGTCCGCCAGTCAGTTGCGTGAAGTATACGGCATCGGACCGAAACTGGCCCGAAGCATCGTCGAGGCCGATCATCAGATCGACGTCGAAGCGGAAATCGCCGTCTGCCGCCAACACGGCATCGCAATCCTTATGGAATCGGACGCCGCGTATCCCAGGGCGCTTCGTGAAATTCACGATCCGCCGGGCGTGCTTTTCGTTCGCGGCGAGATTCAGCCGCGCGACGCCCTGGCCATCGGAATCGTCGGCACGCGGCACGGCACGCAATACGGCCTGCGCCAGGCCGAACGATTGGCCGGCTCGCTGGCCCGGGCCGGATTGACGATCGTCAGCGGCCTGGCCCGGGGCATCGACGCGGCGGCGCATCGTGGGGCTCTGAACGCCGGCGGACGCACGATCGCCGTGCTGGCAAGCGGCGTGTTGAACATCTACCCGCCCGAACATGCTCCATTGGCCGAGCAGATTGCCGCGAACGGCGCGCTGGTGAGCGAATCGCCGCCCCATGCGCAACCGCTTTCGGGCACGTTCCCGCAGCGCAATCGTCTGATCAGCGGAATGTCGCTCGGCGTGCTCGTGGTCGAGGCGGCCGAACGCAGCGGCGCGCTCATCACGGCCCAACACGCCATGGAACAAGGCCGCGAAGTGTTCGCCGTACCGGGCAACGTCGACAGCCGCACGTCGCGCGGTTGCCATCGGTTGATCCGCGACGGCGCGAAGCTGGTCGAATCGGCCGACGACGTGCTGGAAGAACTCGGCCCGCTGGTCGAGGCCGCCCCGCAATCGGACGGGCAGGTGATTCACCATCCGGCCGAATTGCTGCTAAACGACTTGGAGCGGCAGGTGCTTTCGGCGATCGGCGGCGAGGCTACGTCGATCGATCGGGTCGTCGCCGAGACGGGCTTGCCGGTCGCCCAGGTGCTTTCCACGTTGAGCGTGCTGGAGATGCGCCGCGTGGTTCGACGTCTGAGCGGGACCACGGTCGCGCGGCCCTGACCGTCCATCGGACCGGCCGCAAAATGCCGATCACGAACGTCAAGTTCGGAGGAAACTGCCCCAAAATCCTCATATTCAACGATAGCTTTTTTCAAGCTAGGGCAGATTCACAATAGGTGTAGTGGGTGGCGGGTGCCATGGTCACGCTTGCGTGGCCATGGTCCGGTTTTCTCGGGAAAACATGCCCACGACAAGCGTGGGCATGGCACCCAACACTCTCGCCGTAGCGTGTTGAGCACCACTACCCTATACTGTCCTGAACTGCCACAGGTGTTCAATTTTGCTGTAGCAAAATTAAACAGGCGAGCTGGGTTGGCTCGGGCAAACCAGTTCCCAGCTCGCCACTCGTAGTTCGGAAGTCTGACTTCCGATCCGTCGGGGGGGTGCTTCTCTTCCCCGCTCGCAAATGCCTCTTACTGCCGTCTCCGAGCCCCGTCGCTCTTACACTCTACGCGGGCTGAAATGCGACGTTTCGCCTTCGGAAACGTGCGACATTTCTTGTTCCGAGCAAGAAGCTTGGTCGCCGCCGCGTGGGCGACGACCAAACTTTTTGTGCTCAAATGGCCTCTTCTCTGTCACGGCCCCACTCACCGATCGGCACGCCGCAGTTCGTTTCGCCCCGAACCGCCCGCCAATCGACAAGAAGACATTGCAAACGGCGTGCCAAACAGCCGGATGGCTAGAAATTGGAAGCTTGGGGGACGGCGGAAGCGGAAGAACGGAAGGCGGCGATCCGCCCCCCACCTTTAAGCGGTTTGGCGAAGGTCTTCGAATTGAATCTGGTAGAGCCGGCGATAGAACGTGCAGCGGGTCAGCAGCTCTTCGTGTCGGCCGACGTCCAGAATTTGACCGCCCTGCATGACCACGATCCGGTCGGCCAGCGACAGCACCGCCAGGCGGTGGGTGATCAGAATCGTCGTGCGGTTGCGCGTGAACGTCTCCAACACCTGCTGGATGGCCTGCTCGCTCTCCAAGTCGACCTGGCTGGTGGCCTCGTCGAGAATCAAGATCGGGGGGTCGCGTAGAATCGCCCGGGCCAGCGCAATCCGCTGTCGCTGGCCGCCCGACAAACAGTTGCCAAGCGCCCCGGCCGAGGTTTCATAACCGTTAGGCAGCTCGGTTTCGATGAACCGATGGGCATGCGCCTGTTTGGCGGCGGCGGCGACTTGTTCGCGAGTGGCGTCCGACGCGCCGTATCGGATGTTGTTGAAAATCGTCTCGTCGAACAACATGGTCTCTTGGGTGACCAGACCGATCTGACGCCGCACGTCGCGGATCCGCATGTCGCGCAAGGACACGCCGTCCAGCTTGACCTCTCCGGTCGTGGGATCGGCGAAACGCGGAATCAGATTGGCCAGCGTGCTCTTGCCGCATCCGTTCGAGCCGACCAGCGCAACGGTTTCGCCGAAGTTGATGTGCAGATTGATCCCTTCGAGCACCGGCCTGCCCGGTTGATAGGCGAATCCGACGTTCTCGAACACCAAATCGCGATGGTGGCGATGGAACGGCGCCGGATTGCGCGGATCGCGGACCTTCGGCTGGCGATCGAGCCTCGCGAAGATGCGATCGGACGCCGCACTGGCGGCTTGCAGCCGGCTGAACACGTCCGACATCTTCCGCAACGGATCGGCCGTGGCGGCCAGCAGCGCGTAGAACGACAGCAGCTCGGCCCAATCCAACGGCTGGCTGGTCATGCGGACGCCGAGCAGGTGCGTGCTCTGCGAAAGGACCATCCAGGCGCCGGCCAGCATGGCCATGGAAATCGGCACGATGCCCAACACCTCGGTCATCGGATGGGTCAGGGCGTCGTAGCCGGCGATGCGCATGGCCTTTTTGAAGTAACTCTTGTTGTTGTCGTGGAATCGCTTGCGTTCGCGCGGTTCGTTCGTGAAGGCTTTGACGATCTTGATGCTTCGGAACGTTTCTTCGAGCGTGGCGTAGATCGCGGCCATTTCCTCCATCGCGTGGCGATTGGCCCGCTTGAGCGATTTCGCCAGCCATCCGACCAGATAGCCGGCCAACGGAGCGATGATCATCGTCAGCAGCAGCAGCCGCCAGCAAATCCACCCGGCGGCGCACAGACAGACGACCATTTTCAACGGCTCTCGAATCAGCTTGCCGAACAACGCCTCCAGCCCGATGCCGATGCGGTTCATATCGTTGGTGAACCGGCTCATCAAGTCGGCCGTGCCCTCTTCGCTGAACGTTGAAAGGTCCAACCGCAGCGTGCGGCGATAGAACATTTTGCGCAGATCGAACGTGGCTTGCTCGGCCAACCGCGACACCAACACGTTGTTGGCCACCAGGAACACGTCTTTCACCAGCGTGCCGGCGATCAGAAAGCCGATCACCAGCGTGATCATGATGAACGGATCGCTGGGCAAATACGCGAGGATGTACGGACGCAGCCTTTGATAGCTCTCGAGCGACTTGCTTTCGAGCTTGAGCCGTCCCTCGACAAAGATCTTCTCGCTGGTCAACGCACGGCGTTGGTCGTCGGACGCCGCGGCCAATTGGGTCTGGATTTTTTTCAGCTTGGCCGTTTCTTCCTCGACGGTGGCCTGGCTTCGTTCGATTCGGACCGTGATCCACTGATGCGGCGATTGGCCGAACAGCCCGACTTGGACAAACGGATAGACCGCGCTGACATTGGCGCCCCAGAGGACCGCGACCGCCAAGGCCGAAAGGATCGAGGCTGCAAACACGAGCTTGTAGCGGATCGCCATCCGCACGACTCGGCCAAAATTCATAGTAGGCAAGACCTTCCGTCAGAAAATCGAGAGACTTTGCGAGCCCAGCGCGGCACTTGTAGCAGATTTTGCGTTGCAGGCCAAGACGAGGAATTTTGGAGGCCCTTGGAGACGAGACTTCGAGACCACAACTGGCTGTTTAGGCAATTCAGGCAATAAAGAAAAGCCTCGCTCCCTGATCGAAGACTGCCGGTCCATTGGCGTCGGTCGTCAGCCAAACCGCCCGCAAACTCTCGCCACTTTACCCACCCCCTATCGTGTTGGCGGCAATGGTTTTACGGAACGCGATGGTTCTGTCGTTTTTCTGGACTCTGACGATTTTAGGGCCGATGTGTGTTGAATAGGGCGAGGGCGGAGGCTTCCCGCAGAGGCCTGATCCCAGGCTTGCCCACCGAAGACCAAGAGCTGAAATAAGGAATCGTCGGACATGAAACGCGCCATCTTTTCGTTGTTGACGGTGGTGATTTTGATTGGGGTGACCGGCTGCATCCATCAACGCGGACGACGCCCCTGGGCTTGCATGAACGGCAGTTGCGCTCAGGCCCCGGAGGACGGTCAAGCCTGCGACGAATCCTGCGCGAAGTGCAGGGGTTGTCGGTTGCACGGCGGTCGAGATGCGGAATCGTCGGCCGCAGGACAGGCCGCAGGGCCCGCCACCGGCGCGGTCGCCTATCCGTACTACACGACCCGCGGTCCTCGCGACTTTTTGGCCAACAATCCGCCCAGCATCGGGCCGTGACGCCTGATCGTCGGGACAAGGCCAACCCGTCGCCGACAAGCCGCGTCGCTTGCTGCGCACACCAACGTTCTCGATACGTCCACCACAAGGTTGTGGCGTAAGCTTGCCATTCACAGTCTGTCTTGTTCCCGGCATTTTTCGCACTCCCGACGACGAAAGCCGCGAAAGCAGGGGAGCTAAGGCGAGCTGCGCGGTTTTTCGCAATATCTCACCCCTCGATCGCTGTTTTTTTCAGCCTACCCGCATCTGGCCGCGATCAGCCGTTGACAGAACCCCTGCGCACCCAGGAAAATTGGTGTTGGGCTTTTCGGGGATCTTTGGACCGGGGTGCGTCTGCTCATGCGATTTCACACGTTCGTTCTGAAAAACGTGGTGCGACGTCGAATCCGATCGACCCTGACTGTGGTCGGCATGGCCGTGGCGGTCGGCGCCGTGGTTGCGCTGGTGGGCATCTCCAACAGCTCGATCCATTCGTTCATGGCCATTTACACGAATCAAAAAATTGCGATCATCGTGCAGCAACGCGGCGCCAAGCAGCGGCTGACCAGCACGCTGAGCGAAAAACTGGGCGAGTCGATTGCCCGAATCCCGGGCGTCAAACAGGTCCACACCGGGCTGGTCGACTACACGTCGCTCGAAGATTTGGGCATCAACGCCCTGGTCGTGCAGGGTTGGGTTCCCGACTCGGCGGCGATGCGTGCGTTGAACGTTCAGCCGGGCGGCCATTGGCTCACCGCCGCCGATCGTCGCGGCGTGCTGTTGGGCGAAGACCTCGCCCGATCGTTGGAAAAAAAGGTCGGCGATAAAATCCCGCTGTTCGACGACGGCGAGTACACAGTGATCGGAATCGTCAAAAGCCCGATCCCTTATGAGTCAACCAGCATGTGGGTGTCGCTGGCCGCGATGCAGAAGTTCATGGGCCGCGAGGGTCAAGTGACCGGCTATTCGGTCGTGGTCGACCATCCGGACGACGACGCCGAGGTGGAGCGAATCCGCGCGGCCATCGCGGCGCTCGGCTCGAACATCGAGGCGAAAACGGCGGCGGATTCGGTTACCTCGACCACGGAAATCCGATTCATCCGCGCCACGTCCTGGATCACCTCGGCCATCGCCATCTTGATCGGCGCGATCGGCATTTTGAACACGATGATCGTGTCGGTTTACGAGCGGACGCACGAGATCGGCATTTTGCGGGCGATCGGCTGGCGTCGCAGCCGCATCGTTCGGATGATCATGATCGAGTCGGTGCTGTTGAGTCTCGCCGGCGGAATCGTCGGGACCTTGAGCGCCGTCATGGTGACGCCGCTCTTGGGCCGTCATCCGGCGGTGGCCGGCTTGATCGACGCCCACATCGGCGCGCCGGCGATGGCGCTCGGCGTCGTCATGGCGTTGGTCGTCGGATTGCTCGGCGCCGCCTATCCGGCGTATCGCGGCGCACAAATGCTGCCTACGGAGGCTCTGCGACATGAGTAACACCCCGCGCGACCCCATGTTGTTCCGAACCGAGCACCTCTCGAAAATCTATCCCGACGGACAGGTCCACGCCGTGGAAGATGTGTCGATCAGTATTCGTCGCGGCGAGTACGTGGCCATCATGGGCCACAGCGGCAGCGGCAAATCGACGCTGCTGAATTTGCTGGGCACGCTGGACCGACCCAACTCCGGCGAAGTGTATTTCGAAGGCCAGCCGCTCTCAAAAGTCCGAAATCTCGACCGCATCCGCATTCAGAAGTTCGGGTTCGTTTTTCAGTCGTTCTACCTGCTGCCGATCCTCACGTCGCTGGAAAACGTGCAGGTGCCGATGTTCGAAAATGGGCGGTCGGCTTCGGATCGGGTCCGAAAAGCCCGCGAGTTGTTGGACATGGTCGGCATGGGCCATCGGGCGAACCATATGCCCCAAAAACTTTCGGTCGGTGAACGCCAGCGCGTGGCCATCGCCCGATCGTTGGCCAACGATCCGATCGCCATGCTGGCCGACGAACCGACCGGCAACTTGGATTCCGTGTCCGCCGAGGGAGTTTTTGATTTGTTCGCGTATCTGCACCGCGAACAACGCATGACGATCGTGTTGATCACGCACGACCCGGAGTTCGGGCGTCGGGCGCAACGGACCATTCACATGCAAGACGGCCACGTCATGTCGGACGTGGTCAGCGAGCGGAACCGCATCCGCACGCCGCTGCCGCCGTTTGCCACCTGACGTCAACCGGCTACGACTGCAAAAAAACCTTTCGATTTCGACCGCTGTCGTCGAAACCGATTTTGCCTTCGCGGGCGAGCCAACCGACGGCCTGCATGACCGTGTCCCGAGGCTCGCCGACCGACTTGACTAGTTGGGCCAAGGTGGTCGGTCCCTCGTCCGACAGCGTTCGCCAGACCGTGCCCGCCACCTCGCCGATCGCCGCGACACCAAAAACGGGCGATGTGGTTGCCATAAGATCACCTCTACGATTTCAGATTGCTCAACAAACTGAACGTTATCGCTTGGAACACGCGATCCAGTTGCGCATAGTCCCGATCTTCGGCTTGATAATAGATAGTATAGGACGTGTTGGCAACGCGAACGCCGCGAATCTGCGCCGTATTGGTAAGATCGAGACAGTAAAAAGCCAGCTCGTAACCCTCTAGATGGTGTCCGGCCACGTCTTCCTCGACCGATTCTGACTCCAATCCGCCGTATTCTTGCCGCATGGACTCGAGAATGGCGGCGGTCAGTTCTTTGGGGTCGGTCGAACCGGAGTGCAGGGCCACGCTCCAAAAGGCGCCGCCGGGACTGTACACCGTGACCGACTTCCGGCCCAACATAGCGTCGGAATCATCGAGGGTCCAGTTTTCGGGGTACTGGAACGAGATGTTCAAGCGATTGAACTGCGCCGGCATGGGGGGGCTGCACCATGAAATTCGAGTTAAAGGACGAAAAAAACGCCCACGATTGGATCTATCTTACCAAGGGTCGCCGAAGTCCGGAACTGGCCGTTTTGACTTTTTCGCCCACAAATTTGCTCTGGACACGCCCAGCCCATTTTGCGACACTCCCGCCCTTGTCTTGCAGGACAGGCGACCAACCTGTCCCTCCATGGCACAAATCGCCCCAAACCCCGGGGTAGGACGTCCGCCTGTCCCAAGGAGAAAGGTCCGCCATCATGGTCGCAAGAATGCCGAACGTCGCGTCGATCGTAAGCCTTTTTTTGTTCGTGATCGTGTTCCATGCCGCGCTGTCTCCGGATCGGGCGGCAGGTTGGTCGATCACGGATCCGCTTTCGCTTTCGTCGGGCAGCTCGACGTCGAAGTCCAGCGCCAAAAAACCCGCCGCAAAACCCACCGCTCAAGAGCCGTCCGTGTGGGATAAGACCAGTTCGGGCACCAAGAACTTCTTCAACAAAACGGGCGAGACGCTCGGTCTGAAAAAACCGGAGCCCAAGAAAATTACGTATGCCGTGCCCAGGACGCCGGTGGTTCAGCGACCCGCGAAAAAAGACGAGCCGTCGTGGTGGAGCAAGCACAATCCGTTCAAAGCGTCCGAGCCGGAGAAGCCGAAGAAGGTCACCGACTGGATGAACAACCCACGGCCGTGACCGTCGTTTTCTCGCACCAAGGCGACAAGACTCGCAACCACGATTCGTCCACTGTCCGATTAGGTCGATTTCGTCGGAAAGGATCCCGAACGTGAAGGACGCGACCACCAACCGCTGGGCGCAACGGGTCGGCCGGCTGGCCATCCTCGCGATGCTTGTCTGCGTCGGATGCAAGGCACTGCCAACGTCTTTTGCCAAGAACCACGAAGACCAAACCCTCCGCAAACAGGTCGAGGCCGACCGATTCCCCTCGGCGAAGCAAGTCGGGCTCTGAGGCGGGCCGGTTTTCGGCTGTCGCCCATTCTTCCCAACCCGAAATTTCAAAACCACCCTACCCCACAGCGGGGAACCCTCCTCCCTTTTTCGCCGTCGCAAGGGCTGATTACTCTAGTCAAATCGGCTATAATAGCGCGGTGGAATCCTTGTCAGGGACGCGAGGACGGTTTCCGCCGACCCGCTGATCGCTAGAAGGCAAGGTACGTTTTGGAAAGGCAAGGGAGACCGCATCTTCCTTGAAGAACACCGCTCCACAGAGACACGCATGCCAAGACCAACGATTCGCGCCGCGATGACTGCTTTTTGTCTGACGGCGGTCTGCGCGTGGGCCTCGAATGCGTCGCCTGGTCTTTCCGCGAAACTCCATCCCTGGGGATTGTTTGATCCCGGAGCCTGGAAGACCGTGCGGGTCGTCACCGAAACACTCGACGAGCGGGGCCAAGTGCTCAGCATCAGCACAACCGATACGAAAACCACTCTGGTCGATCTGGACAACGAAGGCGTCACGTTGGAAATTCAGGCCTGCATGGATGTGGCCGGCAAACGGTTCGAAGCGGAGCCGCAAACCGTCAAGCAGGGGTTTCACGGCGAGTTGCTCGGCGAACGCCTCGTGCTGAAACCGACCCTGGGCGGACAGGTGACCATCGAGGGTCAAAAAATCCCTTGCCGGGTGCAACAACTCGAGACGACCACGCCCGGCGGTAAAACCGTCACGACTCTGCATTACTCGACCGTGTTGGCGCCCTACGTTCTCAAACGGGAAAGCATGTCCGTCGACGCCGAAGGACACGAACTGAGCCGAACCAACGTCGACGTCGTGGCGCGAAACATGCCCGTCAAGGTTCACGACGATCAAAAGAGCGGCATCTACGTCAAAACCGTCCAAACAAAAAACGACGGCGGATCCGTCACCACGTTGGCGATGGTCTTGCCCGAAGTGCCCGGCGGAGTCGTCCACAGCAGCACGAAAGAACTCGATAAGAACGGACGCTTAGTTCGCCGGAGCACCTTGGAGCTGGTCGACTACAACGAAGATCCCGACAAGGATCGCTCGGGAATGTTTGGACGCAAGCGGTCGTCGCGCCATCGCGGCAAGACGTCGTCGTATTATTCTCCCTAAGGGCCGTAACCGTCGGCCAGTCCGCCGACGACGGTCGAGTCTCCGCCGAATGTCGCCGCCGGATCCACGGGCGGCGGCGTGTTGGACGCGACGTTCGGACTTGTTTGAACCGTGTTGCGGCCGTTCCGTTTGGCTTCGTAAAGCGCTTGGTCGGCCCGCTCCATCAACACCGCAATCGACGACAGGCCCGTGGCCTCCGCGACGCCGAAGCTTGCGGTGACGCTGACCGTCTCGCCGTCGCACGGCAGCGCGATCGCGGCGATTTCCTGACGGCAGCGTTCGGCCAGATGGGCCGCGTTGTCGGCGGTTTCAAACGGCACGACGACGGCAAACTCCTCGCCGCCGTAGCGGGCCGGCAAATCCAATTCGCGGCACTGTTTGGCGATCGCCCGCGCCACCGCATGAAGCATCTTGTCGCCGATATGGTGGCCGAACCGATCGTTGACCTCTTTGAAATGATCGATGTCGGCCATGATGAAGGACAGCCGCCCGCCGTGGCGTTCGATGCGGGCCCACTCGCGTTCGAGCCGTTCGAACAGCGCCCGACGATTCGGCAACCCCGTCAGCGGATCGATGTGGGCGTACTCGACCAGCAGATCTTGCAGATGCTTAGTTCGCAGCGCGGCCCGCACTCGGGCGCAAAGCTCGAAGGAATCGAACGGCTTGGTGACGTAATCGACCGCGCCGAGGTCCAGCCCGCGCACTTTATCCTCGGCCGTGCACGACGCGGTTACGAACAACACGGGAATCATGCACAGGTCCGAGTCGGCCTTCAGTTCGCGGCACACGTCGAATCCCGACATTTCCGGCATGTCGACGTCGAGCAGGATCAGGTCGGGCTTTTCGCGCCGGGCGATTTCCAGTCCTACGCGGCCGCCGTCGGCGGAATAAATATCGAGGCCCTCTTTGGCCAGCCGAATGCGCGCGACTTCCAGAGCATCGGAACTATCGTCGACGATCAGGAGTTTCATCATGGCAATTTATGGGAAAGGATGGAGATGTTGTCTTTCAGGGTTTCGCGCCGGGGGCGCCCGATTGGAGTCCGTTCTGAACGGCCCGAATCGTCGCGGCGACGACGTCCAACGCCGCCTCCTCGCCGACTTGCGAGATGGCGGCCTGCTCCAACACGGCGCACGTTTCGGTCAACAAAGGATAGCCGTAGGAGCCTCCGGCCCCTTTCAGTTTGTGCGCCAAGCGGCGTAATTCCTCATGTTGGCCGGTGGACAGCGTCTTCTGCATGGCGTCCAACTGGCCGGCCAATCGCTCGACGAAACCTGGCAGGATCTCCACGATTTCCGAATCGTCGGCATATTGCGAAACGATGCGTTCCTCGGTCGGTCCGACGGGCGTCGACGCCGGTTCAGTGCCGGTCGGTCGCCCCACCCTCGCCACGATGGCGGCGATCAACTGGGTGCGCGACACCGGCTTGGCCAAATACTGGTCGCATCCGGCGGCCAGGCATTGCTCGTAGTCGTCCGACATCGCGTTGGCCGTCAGCGCAAAGATCGGTTTCGTGTAGCCTTCCGATCGCAGCAACCGCGTGGCTTCGTAGCCGTCCATGACCGGCATGTTCATATCCATCAGAATCAGATCGAACGATTCCTGCCGGGCCAATTCGACGGCCAGCCGCCCGTTTTCGGCGGTCCAAACGTCGGCGCCGGCCTTTCGCAAGACGGTTTGGATCAACTCGCGGTTGTCGTATCCGTCCTCGGCCAGTAAGATATGGAAGCCTCGCAGGCTTTCCGGCATCGACTGCCATTGTTGCGACGCGGGCTGCTGCTCCTCTTCCGACGGCGGCTGCAAGAGCTGGACGCCTTCGAGGCTTCCCGTCGGCACGATGAGCGTGAAGACGCTGCCTTCGCCAAAGACGCTGTGGACGGTCAGTTCGCCGCCGAGCAAATGGGCGATATGGCGCGAGATGACCAACCCAAGGCCGGTGCCGCCGAATCGTTGCGTGATCGAATCTTCGCCCTGATTGAACGGCTGGAACAGCTTCGGCAGCACGTCCTCTCGAATTCCGATGCCGGTGTCGATCACCTCGAAACGGATGGCGGACTGCCCGTCGCGCCAGTCCGACAGCAGCGAGGCGACGATCCGAACGCTTCCCTGCTCGGTGAATTTCACCGCGTTGCCGGCCAGATTGACGATGGCCTGGCGCAACCGCACGGTGTCGGTCAGGATGGTTTCGGGCAGGGGGCCCGGGAATTCGATTTGGAAGGAGACGCCTCGCTGCTGGGCTCTGGGCCGCAACATGCCGGCCACTTCGGCCAACAAGGCCACGACGTTGCATCGACTCATCTCAAACGACATTTTTCCAGCCTCGATTTTTGACACGTCCAGCACATCATTGATCAACGACAACAGATGCTCGCCGCTTCGGCGAATCGTGCTGGCATAATTGAAACGGTTGCTCGACGTCAACGACGGCTCCATCAACAGGTCGGCATAGCCGAGAATGGCGGTCATGGGCGTCCGGATTTCGTGGCTCATGCCCGCCAAGAACCGGCTCTTGGCCTGATTGGCGGCGTCGGCGGCTTCCTTAGCGGCGGCCAGTTTCTGTTCGTATTTCCGCTGCATGGCGATGCGCCACCAGCCGTCCATCAAAAGCTGGAGTTGGCGCAGATCCCGTTCGTTGTAGTCCGTCGGTTTGTTTCCGACGCCGGCGATGGCCACGATCCGATCGCCGTCGAACACGGGGATGTTCATGTGCCGCACCAGCGGCACGTGGCCTTCGGGCAAGCCGCGTTTGAGCGGATTCGCCGCGGCGTAGTCGTTGGTGATGATCGGTTTGCGTTGCCGGACGGCCTCGACCCAAAGGCCCGCCTCTTCTGTCTTGAAGGTCAGCGGTGGGTCCGCAACGCTGCACCCGGCTTGCGCCACTTTCGACCAATAGACCAAGCTCAATTCCGACTCGTCCTCGCTGGCGATCGCCAGATAGCCGATCGTGCTTTCGGTCAACTGGATCGCGTCCTCGACCACTTTGGCGTCGATCTCCTGCATGGGCTGATCGACCATGTGGCTCAAGGTCAACAGCGACTCCATTCGCCGATTGATCAACTCGCGTTCCTTCTCTGTCTCTTTTTGGGAGGTGATGTCCCGAAAAACGCCAATCAAAAGCAACCGACCGCCGATCTGAACCGGGCCGGCCGAGATCGAAACCGGCAACATCTCGCCCGTTTTGCGTACGACTTGGGATTCAAACGCCGAGCTGGAATTATCCCTGGCGAAGGTCATGAACGCCTGGATTGTTGTCCCTCGCACCTTTTCCGGGTGAAGATCGTCGGCCCGTCGCGCGAGCAATTCCTCGCGGCTGTAGCCGGTCATCTGCTCCGCCCTGACGTTGCAGTCGAGCAATTGCCTGGTTTCCGCATCGGCAATGAAAATAGCGTCCGTGCTTTGCTCGAACAACTGACGGTAGCGATTTTCGCTTTCACGCAATTGGACCTCGGCTCGTTTTTTGAGCGTGTCGTCGCGGGTGACGCCGACGATCCCGAAAATCCGGCCTGTTTCGTCGCACATTGGGCCGGCGCTCACCTCGACGGACACAGTCGATCCATCCTTGCAAACCAACTCGGTCTCCAAGCGGACCGGTTGGGGACGCTTGCCGGCCTTGACCTGCGAGACAAAGTCTTCGAGCACCTTTTGCCCCTCGGGCGCAGCCGAAGGCGACATCGTATCGGTCAGATGGAACTCCGTCGCCTCTTTTCCGGTGAAACCGGTCAACCGTTCAATGGAAGGGCTGCAATACGTGAATTGGCCGGAAAAATCCATGGTCCAAATCACGTCGCTGACGTTCTCGACGTAGAGCCGCAGCCTTCGCTCGTTGGTTTGCACCTGCGCGGCTAAGCGTTTGTATTCGGTGATGTCGCGGAATGTCCAGATGCGTCCGTAATATCGTCCGTTCTCGTCCTGCACAGCCCTAGAGTGCACTTCGACGGTTCGTCCGTCCTCATACTCGATTTCTTCGTGCAACGTCTCGTCCGGATGCGCATAGAGATGTCGGATGGTCTTCAGAACCTCCTCCGGGTTTTTAACCAATCCGGCGAAGTGCTGCTGCAACTTCGCGTCGTCCAAGTTATCGAGAATCGCCTGGGGAATGTCCCACATTTCCACCAACCGCCGATTGGTCAGAATTCGCCGGCCATTGCGATCGACGACCAAAATGCCGTCGGGGCTGGCATTGGTTTGGGCCTCCAGAAACGCCGTCTTCCATCGCAACGACTCTTCCACTCGCTTCTGACTGGTGATGTCGCGCACCGTCGCTTGCAGAAAATCCTTGCCGTCGATCACCATGTGCGTCAGCAAGACCGTGGCAATGAACTCGCGGCCATCCATGCGTCGGTGGGTCCATTCGAAAAAGTGCGACCCGTTCTTCAGGGCGAGCGACACCACTTCTCGAGCCCTGACGGTCGTCAAAACGCCGTCCGGCTGATAGGTGGGAGAAAGGTCGACCGGGGACAACGACGCAAACTCCTTTTCGTCCCGGCAGCCGAACATCGCAATGGCCGCCGGATTGCCGCTGAGGAACCCTTTTTCGGTGTCCAACAGCATGATGGCGTCGGCCGACGACTCGTACAGGAGTCGATACTTCGTCTGGCTGGCCAGCAGCTCCTCTTTGACCTGTTTCTGCTCGGTGACATCGTGGCAGACGCCGACCAATCCGAGAGCCCGCCCCATTTCATCGTACATTCCGCTGACGGTAACGTCGGCCCATCGCATCGAGCCGTCCTTGTGAAGCAACTCCACGCGTAGGGTGGCCGGTTCAATCCGCTGCCCCGCACGGACCTCTGCGATGCATTCCGCCAGGGCCTTCTGCGCTTTGGCCAAAGAAATCGGCGGCATCAGATCGGCCAACGTCGTCGAGTCCTCCCGCCACACATGCCCCAGCATCCGTTCGAGCGAGGGGCTCAAGTAGGTGAATCGTCCGTTGAAGTCCAGCGTCCAGATGACGTCGCTGACGTTTTCGGCGAAAAGCCGCAGTCGCCGTTCGCTGGCCTGCAACTTCTCGTTCACTCGCTTCTGTTCGGTCACGTCGCGCACCGTCGCCTGGAGAAACGGCCTGTCGTCGATCCGCATCGCGGTCAACAACACCGTCGCGTAAAACTCCTCGCCGTTGCTGCGCCGATAAAGCCACTCGAAGGAGTGCGAGCCGTTTTGGAGGGCGAGACTCCACATCCGCTTGGCTTTTTCCAACGACGGCTCGCCGTCGGGTTGTCGCTCGGGCGAGACGCCCAGCGGCACACTGGCGGCCAATTCGTTTTCATTCTCGCATCCAAACAGCGTCACCGCGGCGCGGTTGCTGGCGATCAACTGCAGATCGGCGTCTCGCAACAAGATCGCGTCGGCCGAGGCGTCAAAAAGCGCTTTGTATTTGATTTCGCTGGCCGAGAGCGTCCGCTCCGCTTTCTTGCGTTCGAGAATCTCGCGACGCCGTTCCGCTTCGGCCTGTTGCAGGTCCGACGCATAACGACGCAGCAATCGCCAGCCCACCACGCCCGCCAACATGGCAACCAACGCGCAGCCGAGCGTGCCGACGGAAATCGTGAAAAACGCATCACGCATCAGTCGCGACGACTCGGAATTGCTCTGAACCAGAAGCGACTCGATTCGGTCGTCATGGCCTTTGCTCATGGCGTAGACCTTCGCTTCCGCCAAGGCGTCGCCGGTGGAGCGAATCGCCGCCTGCGTCATCATCACGACGCACGTGGTGATGATCACTAAACTCACCACGAATGCTCCAAACGAGACGACCAAGTTGCGGGTCAACCTGGTCACGTCGCTTCGATGATCGCGCCGCATCGGCAAGGAGGACTCGCCAATCACCGATCGATTGGACCGCGCGACCTTCATGGCCAAACGCCGTCGCCAACGTCGGATTACGCGACGCAAACTGATTCTTCGTGCCCCAGGGCGGTTGCTCATGGACGTCGTACTCCCGTGCGGTGGACAACCAAACCTCACAAAAACATAGGTTTGGAAAGTGCACCGCGGCGACGCGTACGGTGTGCAAAAGCCTCAAACGGCTCAATTTCTCGCAAAGGACGGCCAACGCTCCGCCACCTCCACTTTGGAGGGGAGCACCAAAAGCTACCGAACCGTGGAAATCTCCGCATTTTTTTGACGGACCAACATGCAAACCAACCTTCCTTAGCGGTCACATCCCCTTCCTTGCAACTAGATTTTAGCCATGCCCGCCCCTGTTCAGACGGTCTGGTTCGCATTACAATCGTGGATGTTTTGGGCGTTTTCCAAGGAGGGGGCTGGCTGAATGAACATCTTGATCGTCGGAAATGGAGGCCGCGAACATGCGCTGGCTTGGAAGATGGCGCAAAGCCCCCGAGCGGACCGCGTCTTCGTCGCTCCCGGCAACGCCGGCACCGATTTGGACGGTGAAAACGTCCCGATTGAAGCGACCGACATCCCCGCCCTGCTCCGCTTCGCCCAAGAGAACGACGTCCAATTGACGGTTGTCGGGCCCGAAGCCCCGTTGGCCGCCGGCTTGGTTGACGTGTTCGAGGCGGCCGGCCTCCGCGTGTTCGGTCCTCGCCGCAACGCGGCCGAGTTGGAGGCCAGCAAGGTTTTCTGCAAAGATCTGTTGCGACACGCTGATGTGCCGTCCGCCGAATATCAGACGTTCACCAACGCCGACGACGCGATCAAATTCCTAAAGGACCGCGAAGACGTTCCGATCGTGGTGAAGGCCGACGGGCTGGCCGCCGGCAAGGGCGTGGTCGTCTGCGAGAATCGCGACGAGGCCATCGCGGCGGTCGAGTTGATCGCCGGTCAAAAAATCTTCGGCGGCGCCGGCGACCGCTTGGTGATCGAGGAACGGCTCGACGGCCAAGAGGCCAGCGTGCTGGCCGTGACCGACGGACGAACGATCGTCACACTTCAGCCGGCCCAGGACCACAAAGCCGCCTACGACGGCGATCGCGGCCCGAACACCGGCGGCATGGGCGCTTATTGCCCCACTCCGCTGGTCGACGACGCCATGCTTCATTGGATCGAAGAGCACGTGTTGGTGCCGACGGTCCACGCGATGAAGCGGGCGAGGCGGCCGTTCCGCGGCGTGCTTTACGCCGGATTGATGTTGACCCGCCAAGGGCCCAAAGTGCTCGAATACAACGTACGGTTCGGCGATCCCGAATGCCAGCCGCTGCTGGTGCGATTGAAGACCGACCTGGTCGATCTGTTGGAGGCGACCGTCGACGAACGGCTCGACCAACTCGGACCGCTCGAGTGGGATCCTCGTCCGGCCGTGTGCGTCGTGATGGCCAGCCAAGGCTATCCGGGTCCCTACACGAAAGGGCTTCCGATCCGCGGGCTGGTCGACGCCGACGAGATGCCCAACGTGAAGGTTTTTCATGCCGGTACGACCGTGAAGAACGGGCACGTGGTGACCGCCGGCGGTCGGGTGCTGAACGTCACCGCCCTGGGCGACACGATCCCCAAGGCCAAACTGAACGCCTATCGGGCGGTCAAGTGCATCCGCTGGTCCGGCGCTTGGTGTCGAAAAGACATTTCCGACAAAGCGATGCGGGCCAGCTAACGAGGAATCATCCTCGTCGGACGATCCGCGAGCCGCCGTCCCCTCTTGGCGACGATTCCGTTTCAAAACTCCGCCGGCGAGGGCGTGGACCAGTCCTGGACGGTTGCGGCCGTCGTCGGCGCCGCACCGGACACCGCGTTGCGCGGATGATCGGGATACCATTCCGCGATTCGGCGAAACTCGGCGATGTTTCGGAAAAACGCCGTCAGCAGCAACGGATCGAATCGCGTGCCCGACTGATGCCGCAATACCTGAACGGCCTCGTTTTCGGACAACGCCGCGTGGTCCGGCGCGTCATGCGTCAGCAAGTCATAAGCGTCCACGATCGCCACGATGCGTGCGCTTTCCGGAATATCGCGGCCGGCCAATCCGTCGGGAAATCCGCGTCCGTCCCATCGCTCGTGATGATGCAGGGCGATCTCTCGCGCCATGCGCAGCATCGGAGCGTCCGATCCGCCGAGGATTTGGCCGCCGATGCGCGTATGCTTTTTCCATGCGTCCAAGTCTTCGCGACTCTGGGGATCGGCTTTCTCCGAGACGCCGATCTTTCCGATGTCGTGCATCGGCGCGGCTTGGCGAATCGCGTCCAGGTCGTCGCCGAACCAATCGACCGCGCGGGCCAGCGCCTGGCTCATCAGGCCGATGCGGCGAACGTGCTGCGAGGTGTCGGCGTCGCAATACTGAGCGGCCGACGCCAACCGGCACATCACGTCCTCCTGGGCGGCGCGGAGGCCGGCCGTCTGCTCCCGCACACGCTGTTCCAAATGCAGCGTGTGATGAACGCTCAAGATCAAATAGCCCGCCAATAAACCGGTGAAAACCAGTCCGACCATCAATACGCCGGTGGGCCACCATGTGGCGTGCGAGGCCATGAAATCGGGCGAGGGCGTGCAAAGCACCGTCCACGGACGGCCCGCCACTTCCAGCGGCTTTTCGTAGCGAAGCCCGTCGGACCGGATCAGCGAGCGGGCCTTCATGCCCGCCCCGTAGTCGTCCCGTGTCCGCGACGCGTGAAAATGAAACCGACTTTCGTTCTTCTTGTTCGACGGATCGTAAAGCCCGACGTCGATGCCTTCGGGCTGAAGCCGGCGCAACGCCGATTCGATCATGTCGCTCGGTCGGAACACGCCCAAGATGAAACCCTGAAGATGCCGACGACGTTCGGCCGTCGTGTCGGTCGGCTTGCCTTTCTCATAGGCCGGCAAACACACCATGAAGCCGTCGACCGGTTTGTCTTCATGAGCAAGTCGGAACTGGCCGCTGGCGACGACCTTGCCGGTGTCCCGCGCCAGACGAATCGCCTCGAAACGGATCGGCTCGGAGGCCATGTCGAAGCCGTAGATGGCTTTGTTGTTCTCTTGGGGCCCGACGATGTAGATTGGAAAATACTCGTCGCGTCGCGGCGACACCGTCAAAACGCCGTCCTTGCCGAGCGCGCGAAAATGAAAGTTTTCGATTCCGTCGCGTCGCGCGGCCGCCTCGTATTGCGGTCGAAGCTCGTCCGAAACGCGCGGCGCCCATTCGACCGACTGGATGTTTTGCGATCGAGCAAGAAACGGCTCCAAGGTTTCGCGGAACTCCTCGCGTCCGATTCGCTGGTCGCTCAACAACGACGAACGGACCAACTCCATCATGGCCACATCGGTCTCAAACGCATTTTTAACGGCGTTCGCCCGATCTTCGGCGGCCAACAAGAACGCCCGCTCGATGCCTCGCCGTTCCCAAAGGCGAGTCAGGCCGAAAACCGCCAACGAAAATCCGACGCCCAACGCCACCGCCAATCCGATCGGCAAGCAACGTCGAAACGACCAACCCAAATCCGCGTTCGACAGCGAACTCATGATTCGGCGACCCTCGCCCAAAAAAAGGACCACGGAACCGCGTCATAAAGATGACGCCTCAGGTCAACTATAGTTCCGCGGGGGCCCGAAAACGGCGCAGACGCCGCAGAATCGCCGCAACCCGCTGCGTGTCAACACGTTACAACCAAACAATTAAAACTCGTCTAGCAAATCGTCGCCGTAGCCGGGCGGAAATGGATTGTCCAGCGCGTCGGACGAGTCGGGGATCGGTTTGTCGGTTCCCGAGTCTGCGGAGTTGCGACGTTGCTTTGACGGCTTTTTGGAACGTTTCGACAGCGTGTCGGCCGAGGGGCCGATTTCGCGGGCCATCCATGCGGCCAACGCCGATTCGCCGCCGAACTGACGCAACCAATCGTTGACGTCTTCTTCCAACAAAGGAACCGGCGGACGCACCGTCCGTTCGTCCGCAATTTGACGCATGTTCCGCTGCTGTCGTTGGCGAATCAGTTCGACGGACCACACATCGCTGTCGACGGATTTCGCGCGACGTCGTCCGGCGGCGCGTTGAAGCCGGTGGTCGCTCGAAACCACCGTCAGCCGCCGCGGCGCGGAGTCCGTGCGAATCAGCTCCTCGATCAGCTCATCGGCCGATTCGTATTGCGAGGCGAACCGGACCGTGATGCCGCGATGCATCACCGTTCGCGGCAGTCCGACCGGCGCGTCGTGGGCGTCGAAGACCACGGTGGTGCGGGGCAACTCCTGCGGGTCGATCGACTCGGCCAAAAAGTTCAGCAGCGCCAATCGGCTGCGTTGCAATCCGCCCGGTCCCGCGCCGCGGCCCGAAATGCCTGCGGCGTACAACAAATTGTAGCCGTCGATCAAGAGAGACATCGCTAAATAAAAACCGCGGAAAACCGGAGGTGATCCGTAACTGAAAAAACACGCATTTGCCGGTGGTCTACGCCTACCGGCGCTGTCGCTATGGTGTGGATCTATTTAGCGTTGAAACTTGATTTTGCCGCCGACGATCGTCGCCACGGCCCGCCCGGAAAGCTCCCAACCGGTGAACGGCGTGTTGACGCTTTTCGAGTGGAACTCGGCCGGGTTGACTTTCCAACGCACCTTAGGGTCGATCACCGTCACGTCCGCCTCGGCGCCGAGGCGCAACGTGCCCTTGTCGACGCCCAAAATCCGGGCCGGATTGCACGACATCTTGCGAATCGCCTCGGACCAGTCCAAATGGCCCGGCGCGATCAGCTTCGTCACGACCAGCCCGAGCGTCGTCTCCAGGCCGATGATGCCGAACGGCGCCTGGTCGAGTTCCCGCATTTTTTTCTCTTTGGCGTGTGGGGCGAGGTCGCTGGCGATCGCGTCGATCGTGCCGTCGGCCAGCCCGGCGATCACCGCCTCGACGTGTTCGCGGCCTCGCAGCGGCGGATTCATTTTAAAGTTCGAGTCGAAGGTGCGCAGACATTCGTCGGTCAAGCTGAAGTGGTGCGGCGTAGCCTCGGCGGTCACGCGCACGCCGCGGCTTTTCGCCCGACGCACCGCATCGACGCTGTTGACCGTCGAGACGTGCATGATGTGCAGCCGACCGCCGGTGGCTTCGGCCAGCGCGATGTCGCGGCTGGTCATCACGTCTTCGGCGGCGGCGGGAATGCCCGGCAACCCTAGCACGACCGACGTGTACCCCTCGTGCATCACGCCGTGCTGGGTCAGTTCGCGGATTTCCGGATGGTTGAGGATCGGCTTGTCGAACATCAGACAATATTCGAATGCGCGTCGCATCAACTCGGCGTCGCTGACCGGAGCGCCGTCATCGCTGAAAGCCACGGCGCCGGCCTCGACCAACTGACCGAGTTCGGCCAACTCCTTGCCCTCGCGATTTTTGCTCACACAAGCGACCACCAGCACATTGCAGCCGTTGGCCCGGGCCGCCCGATCGCGGACGAACTCGACCGAGCCTTGGCTATCGATGGGCGGATCGGTGTTCGGCAGACAGGCGATCGACGTGAATCCGCCGGCCAGCGCGGCCGCCGTGCCGGTCGCAATGGTTTCGTCTTCCTCAAAACCCGGCTCGCGCAGATGGACGTGCATGTCGATCAGGCCCGGACTGACGATCTTGCCCGAGGCGTCCAACACGGTCTCGCGGCCGGACGGCGAGGCGTCGTAGGCGGCGATCCGCCCGTCGACGATCCGGACGTTGGTCACACGGTCCATGCCTTGCGAAGGGTCGATGACGCGGCCATTTTGGATCAATAGATTCGGCATGAAAGCGGAGGAGCGGGCTAGGGACCAAAAACCAGGAATCGGACGGCTTTTCAGTGTAACAAGTTGCCGAAATTGGTCCAGACGCCCCCTCGGCCGGATACGGCGTCCCCGGGGCAGGAGACGTCATAGTCCCTCGCGTCCCGCCGTGCTATGATGGAAGAGGTGTGGAGAAGAACGGATTGCCCCCCAGTCCCAGGCAGCATGGCCAAACCGAACGCGGAAACCTTTCTCGATCTCGTCCGTCGCAGCGGGCTGGTGGAAAAAAGCCAGTTGGCCGCCGCGATGTCCGCGATCCACGCCTCGCCGAAGGACCCACCGGCCGACGTGGACGCCCTTGCCGCCCGACTGGTCGAGACCGGTGTGCTGACCCGCTGGCAGGCCGATAAGCTGCTGGAGGGTCGTTATAAGGGATTCTTTCTCGGCAAGTACAAACTGCTCGACCATCTGGGCAGCGGCGGCATGAGCAACGTGTATCTGGCCGAACACGTGCTGATGCAGCGGCGCGTGGCGATCAAAGTGCTGCCCAAGGAACGCGTGACCGACACGTCCTATCTCGCCCGATTCCATCGCGAGGCGCAGGCCGCCGCCGCGCTGGACCATCGCAACATCGTTCGGGCGTACGACGTTGACAACGACGGGGTGAATCACTATCTGGTGATGGAGTATATCGAAGGCCGCGATTTGCAGCATATGGTTCAGGAGGATGGGCCGCTCGACTTCGCCGCCGCCGCCGAGTATATCCGCCAAGCGGCCGAAGGACTCGCCCACGCCCACGAAGCCGGTCTGATCCATCGCGACGTGAAACCGGCAAACCTGTTGGTCGACCGAAAAAACGTCGTCAAACTGCTCGATCTGGGCCTGGCCCGATTCTCCGAAGAAGCCGACGCCGCGAAAACATCCTTGACTGTCGCGTTCGAGGAAAACGTGTTGGGAACGGCCGACTACTTGGCGCCCGAACAGGCTCTGGACAGCCACGCCGCGGACGCCCGAGCCGATATCTACGGCTTGGGGTGCTCGCTGTATTTCCTCCTGACCGGCCATCCGCCCTTTCCCGGCGGCACCTTGGCGCAGCGGCTGATGAAACATCAAAAACAACCGCCGCCGAGCATCTATCAACAGCGTCCCGACGCCCCGACCGATCTGGTCGACATCTGCTTGAAGATGATGGCCAAAAAGCCGGAACATCGCTATCCGTCGGCGGCCAAAGTGGCCGAGGTGCTCGGACAATGGCTGGTCCATCACGGCTGCCAACCGGGATCGGCCGGCAGCGGATCGTCCTCCGGCGGACGTTTGACCGGATCCGGACTGCGATCCGCCGCCACAACGTCCGGCTCGAGCGGTATGTCCTCGCGACACAGTTCGACCGGCCCGCAGTCATCGGCCGCCGGGTCGTCGCACCCGCGCACCTCACCTCCGCCCTTGTCGGCGGTCCGCAGCGCCGAATCGGGCGTTTCGCAATCAAAAAACTCCGGCATTCTGCACGCAACTCCGTACGGCGGGTCCGACTCGCAGGTTTTGGACACGGGCCGGCAGCGGTTGCCGAAAGCGGTCCCCCTGAAAAACACCGATCTGCAAAAGACCGAACCTTCCCCATCGCTGTGGCCGTTGTTGTTTGGCGGCGTGGTGGTGGTTGTGGTCATGGCATTGGCGGCGGCTGTTTTACGGCTCCTGCGATAGCCTACCCCCCGCCTGTGTTATCTTGGCATATCGCACCCTGACGAAGTTTCACATCGCCACGATGTCGGATTGTCCGTTGGGCCACACTCGGCAATCTCGGCAATCTAAACAAACTATTTGTCCTGGCATCGAGATTGTCATTTCAACCGTCAATTCCGTCGAAGCATTAGAAATGTGCTAGGGCGTCTAATTCTTCCAGACAAGGGGGACACGTCATGAAGACGTTTCTGAGAAATGCGGCGATGCTTGTGGCATTTGCCGCCGCGTGCCAAGCAAGTCTCGCGCTTGCTGAAGATTTCCAATGGGTTTCGGGCGGTAATTCGGTTGCCGCGGACAAGGGCAGCAAGGCCGCAAGCGACGATGCGGTCTTCAGCGGCGTTTGCGAAAACAACTGTGACAATGGCTGCAAAATGTTCGGCGGCTGCGACTGCGATCCTTCGTTTGGCGTAGTCGGACAGTTTGGTTTCGATGCATTCAAGGGCGCCGGCGATAGTGTGTACCAAGACAACTTTGGCGTCGTCACCGGGTTGAACGCCGCTATGCCTGTGCCGTGGCTTTCCGAGTACGGCATTGGTTGGCAAGCGGGCATGACCTACGGCGCGTACGATTTTGACGGGCGGGCCACCAGCGCGGATTCCGCGGCCGAAACGCAACAGCAAATTTTCGTCACTACCGGTTTTTATCGCAAGGCCCGCGAAGGCCAGCGATTCAGCGCCGGCATCGTGTACGATTGGATGCTCAATACGAACGCCGGCTACCAAGCCCTGGATCCGACCTTCGGACAGTGGCGAGGCCAGATCGAGTACGCTTTGAGCGAAACCAACGGAATCGGCGTTTATGGCACGTTGCGGGATCGGACCGCCAAGTATTTCGAACTCACTGCGGCTCGGCCGATTAACCAGGCCAATCTGTTCTGGCATCACAAGTTCTGCTCGGGCGCCGACAGCTGGTTGTGGTTCGGCTTCCCCGAACAGGACCGGCTCAATAATGACGGCAGCCTGTATGATTGGCTCCTTGGCGCCAGTGTGCAAGTTCCGATCAGCGAGCGGTTGGCCCTTTACGGAAACGCCCAATACGTGCATCCGAGTTCCGTGGCCGGCGCCACCGCCTCGGCGGAGTGCGCGTGGAACGTCGGCGGCGGCATTGCTTGGTACTTCGGCGGTCATGCCGTCAGCCACTCGCTCAACGGCAAGTGCTGGATGCCTTACATGCCGGTTGCCAACAACAGCACGTTCCTAGTGGATCCGTTGACCACGCCGTAACGTGAGATAATCGCAAGGAGCATGAATCCCCTTGCCGAGCAGCCATCGGGGCGGCAGCGTAACCCCTGCCGCCCCGCGGCCTTTTCTTGACGTCGCCAAATTTAATCCCTAATCCCTAATCCCTAATCCCTAATCCCTCAATCCCCGCATTCATGCTTCCGCTGCGAAACCCTTCGAGGTCGAGCGACACGTACTGGAACCCCAGCGACCTCAACCGCTCGACCACCTCGCGACGCAATTCCGGCTCGACCAGCCGCGGCAACTGCTCCAGCGACACTTCCACGCGAGCCACATCGCCCGGATGATATCGGACCCGCAGCGGCTGAAATCCTCGCTCGCGCAAAAACCGCTCGGCTTGGTCGATCATCGTCAATCGCTCGGGCGTGATCCGTTGGCCATATGCAACGCGGCTGCTCAAACACGGCGTGGCCGGCTTGTTCCAGATCGGAAGCTCCCAGAGTTCGGCCAGCCGGCGGATTTCCGCTTTCGTCAGTCCGCACTCGGCCAGTGGGCTGCGCACGTGTCGCTCCTTCACGGCTCGCAAACCGGGTCGATAGTCGCCCAGGTCATCATGATTGGTCCCATCGACCACGGCGGCCAGATTCCGTTGGCGGGCCCGCTGCTCGACGCAACGAAACAACTCCGTCTTGCAGTGGTAGCAACGATCGGTCTGATTGGCCTGATAGGCCGGGATGTTTAACTCGTCGGTTTCGACCACTTCCAGATGGATGCCGATCTCGGCGGCGAGACGCCGGGCCGCGTCCAATTCGCCGGCCGCCAGACTGGCGCTGCGGCCCAAGACGGCCATGGCGCGATCGCCCAACGCGATTCGAGCGGCCTTGGCCAACACCGCGCTGTCCAATCCGCCGGAAAACGCCACGGCGCAACTGCCCAATCCGCGCAGCAAGTCGAGCAATCGATCGCGTTTTGAGGAAAGTTCGTCCGGCATGGGAAGTGGTCCGTTGTCAGTGGCCAGCGGCTCGGAGTCCCACAAACCGAAAACTGACGACTGAAAACGAAAAAGTCCTCCACCGCAATGCCGTGGCGATGCTCATTTGAGAGCCCGTCATTGCGAGGGGAGCAACCTGGACGCCGGGTTGTGTGATCCGCGGTCGCTTCGAAAAGCGGTTCACGGCTATACACGCTTCCGGCGCCTTTTTATTCAGGCGCTCAACGGGCATCTTTATCGGCTCACCAAATTTATCGCATCGTCAACACGAGCATGGTAGAGGACACGCTTGTATCCTATACCTCGGCGATCAAAAAAGCAAGCAAAACCCCCGGTCAAAACCGATCGGCAGCCCCCCACTAAAACACAAATGCCGATGGGCGAACCACCGGCATTTGCGTCGTTTTTTCGATTTTATCCAGACGACCCACGACGTCAATCGTTGACGTAGGTCTCCAAAAACCGCGCGAGGCGGTGAAAATCGCTGTCCGGCTCGATGTATCGAACCACCGTGACCAGCGTCGCCGGATCGACCAGATGGTGGAACGGCACGTAGTTCAATTGCAGTTGTCCGGAGACCGACACCATGACGCCGTCGAGCCGCTTTTCGACCAGCGCGCGATACGCGCCGACGCCGAGCTGGCTGCCCAACATGACGTCGAACGCCTGGGGCCGGGCGCACCGGCACTCATATCCGAGCTTGATGCCCGTGATCTTCCGCTTTCGACCCGTCTGCTTCGTGTATTCCTTGGAAACCAAGTCGGAAAACAGTCGGCACAGGTCGAGTTTCGAGATGGCGATGTGTCCGTGCTCGTCGCGGGGCACGCCCTCGATGTGCGAATAGGGCAGGAACTCGGCCAGGCCCTCGGCGATCACGATGACGCCGAACTCCTTGCCTTCGGCCTCTTCGCGCACCCGCATCGTAGCGACAATCCGTTTGATCATCTCGGGCAAATTCATCACGCGGCGCAGCGTGGTCTTGCCGGTCTTGGGGTCGACGATTTCCTCGCTCGATTCGTACTTTCCGGTGATGTCCTCAACGCTGATCACCAGGCTGGCCTCGCCCGCGATGCTCGCTCCGTAGGCCAGCCAGCCGGCGCTGCGGCCCATCGTCTCGGCCATAAAATAGCTGCGGTTCGACTCGGCGTCGGCCAGCAGGTTGCGAATCTCGCCGGCCAGCACCTCGACGGCCGTGAAATAGCCGAACGTGAAATCGATGCCCATGTAATCGTTGTCGATCGTCTTCGGCAGATGAACGACCGGGATGTGTTTGTGACCGGCCGGCAGGTGCTCTTGATAGAGCTTGAACTTATTGGCGCTCTTCAAGGTGTCGTCGCCGCCGATTGAGATCAACGCGTCGACGCCCATCGACACCAGTGCCTCGTAGACGGCTTTCAACGGAGCGACCCGCTTTGCGTCCTTCATGTGCGACGGCTCGGAGATGTCCTTGCCCGGATTGGTCCGCGCGGTGCCGATCAAAATGCCTTGGCTGTTTCGCGTGCGTCGCAGCACCTGGTGCGTGATGTGGATGTAATCGCGGCCCTCGACCATCGGGTGTTCGGGCGTGTATTCGACCAGGTGCGAATAGCCGTTGAGGATTCCGCACACGTCGATGTTGTTGCGAAGGAATGAAACGGCGGCCGTCGAAATAACGGCGTTGGCCGCGGGCGCCGGACCGCCGGCGAAGAGGATCGCCACGCGATGAATGCTGGACTCAAGATGCGGCGGCCGAGATAACGTACTGCTCATGGAACGCTCCGTAATAAGTCTTCTTTTTCTGCGAAACCGCAAGCGGCTTCTCAACTTGAACTTTTGCAGAAAACCGAAATGTCACGCATGAGTCGACGGTCTGCACCCAGCGACTCCACTCAACCCAAAAACGTTCGCTCGATGAAGGTCGTGTCGACCTCCGCGCGTTGAAACGCGGGATGTTCGAGAATCTTTTGCTGCAAGGGCGTGGTCGTTTTAACGCCCTCGATGTGCAATTCGCTCAAGGCTCGACGCATGCAGGCGATGGCCTCCGGTCGGGTCGGCTGATGGACGATCAATTTGCCGATCATCGAATCGTAGTACGGCGACACCGTGTAGCCTTCGTGAACGTGCGAATCAAACCGAACGCCAAACCCGCCGGGGATGCGCAGCTTCGTGATCGTGCCCGGGGTGGGCCGAAACCGCTTTTCCGGATCCTCGGCGTTGATGCGGCATTCGATCGCCGCGCCGCGCTGGACGATGTCCTCCTGACGGAACGGCAGCTCTTCGCCGGCCGCCACCAAAATCTGCGCCTTGATCAAATCGATGTCGGTGATCATCTCGGTCACGGGATGTTCGACCTGGATTCGGGCGTTCATCTCGATGAAATAGAACTCGCCCGACGGCGTCACGATGAATTCGACCGTGCCGGCGTTCGTGTAGTTGGCGGCCCGAACCAGCCGGACGGCGGACTCACACATCGTCTCGCGCGTTTTCGGATCCAATCGCGGGGCGGGACTTTCTTCGATCAGTTTCTGATGGCGTCGTTGCATCGAACAATCGCGCTCCCACAAATGCACGACGTTGCCATGCTGATCGGCCAGCACTTGCACCTCGACGTGGCGCGGCCGCTCGATATATTTTTCGAGATAGATGTCGGCGTTGCCGAACGCGGCCTCCGCCTCGGCCTGCGCCTGCTGCAACGCGGCCTTGAGCGCGAGATCGTTCATCGCCACACGCATGCCGCGGCCGCCGCCGCCGGCCGACGCCTTGATCAGCACCGGAAAACCCAACTTGTGCGCCAACGTAAGCGCCTCGGCCTCGCCGTTCACCAGGCCCTCGCTGCCGGGCACTGTGGGCACGCCGACTTGTTTAGCCAATTTGCGGGCGGCGTTCTTGTCGCCGACCAACGCCATCGCTTCGTGGGTGGGACCGATGAACTCGATTTCGCAACTTCGGCAGATTTCGGCGAAATGCGGATTCTCGGCCAAAAAACCGTAGCCGGGATGAATCGCCTGCACGTTGCCGATCTCGGCGGCGCTGATGACCCGATCGATTTTCAAATAACTGTCCGAGGCCTTCGGCGGCCCGACGCAATACGCCTCGTCGGCCAATTCGAGATACGCCGCGCCGCGGTCGGCCTCGCTGAACAAAGCGACCGTCTCGACGCCCAACTCGCGGCAGGCGCGAAAGATCCGCAAGGCGATCTCGCCGCGATTGGCAACTAGGATTCTCTTGAACACGGCTGCTCCCGAACGACGGTTCTGCGTCTTTGGGCCAAGAAACGAAAACAACTTCCTCAAACGCCGGCGGTCTTTACTCCCGCGTGTTCACCTTGAACAACGGTTGGCCGAACTCCACCGGAGAACCGTTCTCGGCCAGCACGGCCACGATCCGCCCGGACAACTCGGCTGGAATCTGATTGAAAACCTTCATGGCCTCGACAATGCAAACCGTGGTCTCGGGACCGACGTGGTCGCCGATCTTCACGAACGGCGGCGAATCGGGATTGGCGGCGGCATAAAACGTGCCGACCATCGGGCTCTTGATCACCGTCAGGTTCGCGTCGCCGCTTTCGGTCGAAGCCGGCGCGGCGGGCGGCGGCGTCATCGCGGTCGCCGGCGCCATCGCAACCGGCGATTGCACCACCACCGGCGGCATGTTGGCCCCCGCGCGGCGAAGTTGGACCCGCACCTCGCCCTGATGCAAGTCGATCTCCGTCAGATCGTGCTCCTTCATCAGCTCGACCAGGCGACGGATTTTGCGAACGTCAAAAATATCTTGGCACGACGAAGACGGCGCGTTCATGAGTTTCCTCGCATCAGACATACCATTTCGTCCAATCGCTTCGGCGAATGGGTCAGCACTTCGCAGCCGGTGCGGGTCACCAGCACATCATCCTCGATTCGAATTCCGCCCCAGCCGGGCAGATAGATGCCCGGCTCGACGGTCACGACCATTCCCGCCTTCAATACCGTTTGGCTCTGGACGGCCAATCGGGGCGATTCGTGGACCAACAGACCCAGGCCATGCCCCAAACCATGCCGAAATCGCCGACCATAGCCGGCCCCGGCAATGTGGGATCTCGCCACGGCGTCCACGTCGTGAGCCAACACGCCCGGCCGAACGGCGGCGATCGCCCTCCGTTGGGCTTCCAAGACCACCTGATAAATTCGCTCAAATTTCGGCGAGATTCTACCGGTGACCAGCACCCGCGTCAAGTCGCTTCGGTAGAGCCCTTCATTGGCGCCCCAGTCCAAGAGCACGAACGGCTCGTCGCCCAAACGCCTCTCCGTGGGGGTGGCATGCGGCAACGCCGCTCGTGGACCGGTCGCCACAATGGTCGGAAACGCCGCATCCTTGGCCCCAAACAGCCGACACTGGTGCTCCAATTCGTCGGCCGCCTGCTTTTCGGTCATCTCCGGCCGCAACAGTCCCCGCAACGTGGCGAACGCTCGCTCGGCCTGGTCGATCGCCGTTCGGAGTCGGGCAACCTCAAAACGGTCCTTGATGAGCCGAAGCCGTTCGACCAGCCCGGAGGTGGCCAACAACCCGATTTTGGGCAGTTTTTCGGCAATCCGGTCGCGGAGGCTCACGGTCATCGAATCGCCTTCGACGCCCAATCGACCTATTCCGGCCGATCGAACCGCACGCACCACCGCCTGCAACATCGTCACGCCCGGCGGACGAATCGCCAGGTCGACGCCGGGACACTGTTCGCTCAATTGGGTCGTGTAGCGAGGATCGCTCAGCACCAGATCGCCGTCTCGACGGACCAGCAGGTAGCTGTCGTCGCCTGTAAACCCGGTCAAATAGGTGACGTTGGTAAAATCCGTCACCAACAGGGCGTCGATCCCTGCAGTTTTTAATTCTCGGCGTAGTCGGTCACGTCGGGCGTGGTGGTCCATACTTCAATTAGACCAAACGGGGGGACGCACGGCAAGTAGGGGCCCGCCCAAAGTCTCAACGGTTTACGCAAGCCTTTTCTCAAGGCGGGTTCTTCCATCTCGCTCGCTCTCGGAGCGAAATCACAACGCGACGCACTCCCGATCGCTTTTCGGACCGTTCCAACATCCTTGGGCGACTCGTTGTTTTCTGATCGCGAACGATTTGGACCGGCCGCTTTGCGACCCGTTCGTCCGCAAGTCGACGTTGCATCGTGGAACGGGTTTTTCAAGTTTTGTCAAGACGAGATCTTTACGAAAAAACATCCTCCGCGTTTTCTGACAAAGCGCTCTTTGCGCGTCGCGATCGTCGCGCCTATAATGAATCGCGTTGGAAGGAATCGCACCCACAATCTGATCATCTTCGAGTTCCGGACCATCGCGCAATCAAGGAGGCGTCGGCGTGCTCACCGTTCGACCCAAAGTCGCGGAGTTGACATTTCAGCTTTTCGGACGCCCGCTGCATCCGGAGTTGTTCCAAGTGTACGAAAGCTGCACCGTGGAACGCGGCGGATTCACGGCGAAGATCGACATCACCAGCGCCGGTCACGTGGTCACATGGCGTTACGCGGGCCTGACGTTGACCGAGGTGGCCACTTCGGCACGAAATCCGCTGCCCAAGATGCGGCGGCTTTTGGCCTACGGACTGAAAGGCCAGCGATCGGACCGCGTCGAGTGCCGCGGCGGCATCTCGTATCAAATGTCGTTCCAGTTGGAGCCGACCGCGCCTGAGGTGTTTTGGACCTGCCAGCAGGAGCTGGCCAACCAAGGGCGGCGTCAGGGACTGTTGCACTGTTTCGATTCGAGCGGTCGATTGGCGGCCGGCGCGCTGAGCTACATCAACCTGGACGTGCGCAACCGAAGCCTGCGAATCCAGGCCTTTCACACGTTCCCGGACGATTACGCGGTGGTCAAGAGCCAATCGCTCTTTGAACTGCCGTGACGCGCGTCATTCATATTGCAGCGCGATGAGCAAATTGAGCCGGGCGGCCCGCTCGGCCGGCAACCACGCCGCGGCCAGAATGATGGCCAATCCCGCGCCGAAACACGCCACCAACAGCGACGGATGCAGCGCGAACGCCGGTGCGTGGCCCAACAACGGCACCTGGCTCAAATTCATGACGTAGGCGCCGATCATTCCGCCCACGCAGCCCGCCCCCAGACCGATGATACCGATCAGGACTGCCTGCGAAAGGATCGTCTTGCGGACCTGCCACCGTGTCATGGCCACGACGCGCAACAGCGCCAACTCGCGGGTCTGCTCCAACACGTTCATCGTCAGCGTATTGGCGATGGCGAACGCGCCGACGACCAACCCCAGCACGAGCAATCCCCACAGGCCGGCGATCACGCCCTTCGTGATGTCGTCCACGCGTTTGCGCAGATCGACGAACGATTGCAGCATGTAGCCTTGATCCTTGCAGAGCCGATCAAGCTGCGCACCCACGGCGGCGGTCTTTCCCGGCGCCGTGTTGACGATGAACATGTCGACGCCTTCGAGATTCATGATCTGGCGGGCCGTCTGGCCTTCCATGTAGATCACCCGGCCGCCATAGGCGTAGACCGTCGCGGTGGCGGCCACTTTCAATTGTTTCGGGCCGTCTTGCGTCTCCAGCGTGACCTCCTCGCCGGTCCGCGCACCGACGCGATGCGCCAGCGTGGTGCTCATGACCACTTCACCCCGAGCCAGACGATGCCGGACTTCCACCGGATCGCAATCCTTGATGTCCAACGGCAAAACGCCGTAATCGGTAAAATCGCGGACGATCACCAAGGCGTCGCCGTTGCGGCCGTCGGTCGTGCGGACCGTCGCCTTCACCTGCCGGCCGACGTCGACGTTGGTCACGCCGTCGATCGCGCGAAGCTCGCCGGTCAACGACTCGGGCATTTTGGCCGAAGCGCCGGTCGTGGCGTCCTGGCTCATCGCCCGAATGATGTAATCGCCCTTCAAAGTCTTGTCCATCCACGCGTGGATGTCGTCGACCGTGTTCAAAATATTGGTGCCCAAGCTGACCGCCGTGCTAACGGCGATGTACAGCACGCCGACGGTCAACGTCGTGCGGACGCGGCGGCGCAACACTTGCCGTTCGGCGATGCGGCCTTCCGTGCCAAGCACCGGATACAACAGGGCGCTGGCCAGCCGAGCCAGGGGCCCGAGCAACACCGGCACGACCAGAATGAACGCCGCCGTGAAGACCACGCCGACGACGATCATCACCTGCGGGGGCAGGTAGCCGACGATGCACGCCGCCATGACCGATCCGGTCATCGCGAACACCGTCAGGGCTAGAATCATGTAGGTCAGCGACGCACGCCGCGAACCCTCCGAGGCGACAAACCGCATGCCTTCCAATGGAGTGACCCGACCGGCGATCCAGGCCGGCACGAACATCGCCAACACCGAGACGACCGGGCCGACGATGCCGGCGGTCAAGAACGGGGCGGGCGTAATTTTCATCGCCGGCATCGGCGCGGAGTAGATTTTGCCCATCGACTCGGCCAGAAGCTGTGCGCCGCCCAGTCCGATCGCCGTGCCCAACAACGTGCCGACCACACCCATCACCAGGCCTTCGACCAGCAACATGCGGATGACTTGACGCCGCGTGGCGCCGATCGCCCGCAGCACGGCCAATTGCTTGCGGCGTTCGCCGACGTTCATCAAGAAGGTGTTGAGAATCGTGAAAAAGGCCAGCGCCAAAATGGTCGTGTACGCGAAGTCCAGCCCCTTTTGCACCTTCTCGACCGTTTCCTTGGAAAGTTGCGTGCGGTCGATCGGCAACCGGACCATCAGGCCCGTCGGCAACGCGGCTTGAATCGCTTTCGACACGGCCCGTTCGTCGGCGCCTTCGGCCAGCACGACGCTCAGCACGTTGACGTAGCCGGATTTTGCGAGCAGTTGCTGCGCGGTTTTCAGCGGCAAGAACGCGATGCTGCCTTGTTTGAACCCGGCAGCGCCCTTGGGCGCCAACAGGCCAACCACGCGAAAGGTCTTCATGCTGCCCGACAGTCCGCCGCGCGACGTGGCCAATTTCACCTCGTCGCCGACGCCGACGCCCAAGCCTCGCGCGAAGCCCGCTTCCAAGACGAGGTCATATTTCTTTTGGAAAAAGCTGCCTTCGGCCAACTCATAATCGCGCACCGCGGCATCGCGAGTCGGATCGATGCCCATGGCCATCAACACGCACTTGCGGCCATGGTTGCGCAATGCGGCGAACCGCTGCACCGTGGCGGCGACGGCCTTCACGCCCGGAACCTTTTCGATCGTCTCGGCCAGATCCCCGTTAAAAAGACCGTCATCCTGCGCGACGACTTCCAATGCTGCGCGGCCGACCACGCTGGCGTACATTTCCTGGCACGCGCGATCGGTGGTGGCGGTGCCGACCGTGACGGCCACGACGGCCGCGACGCCGATCACGATGCTCAGCAAGGTGAGCGTCGCCCGGCCGGGCCGGTTTTTGACCTCGCGGAGCGTGAACTTCCAAAGGATCATGGATGCACCGAAACAGAAAGTGGAAGGTGAAAGGTGGAAGGCGGAACGAGAGAATGCCGAAGTTGGCCGTTTTTCTCTGATTCCGTCCTTAGCCTTGCGCCTTTGTTCTTAGACGGTTCCCTTGAACAAACATGTGCGAGCCGAACCGGCGTAGGCCCGCTGAGCGGCTTCCTGCGCGTCGGCTTCCGATTCCATCAAGCCGTCGCGCAGCCGCACGAGTCGATCGGCCTGGGCGGCCACGCTCGAGTCGTGCGTCACCATGACGATGGTTTGTTGGTCGCGCGTGCACAACCGCCGCAACAGGGCGGTCACCTGGCGGCCGTTCGCGCTGTCGAGGTTGCCGGTCGGTTCATCGGCCAACAACAGCGCAGGCTCCATGACCAGCGCTCGAGCGATGGCCACGCGCTGCTGTTCGCCGCCCGACATCGCACTGGGCACATGATCGCGGCGATGCGACATCCCGACCAGCTTCAACGCATCGGCGGCGCGGCGACGCGCCTCGGCCGATGACGTGCCGCCCAACTCCAACGGCAAGGCGACGTTTTCCACCGCCGTGAACGCGGGAAGCAAGTTGAACGACTGGAAGATGAACCCCATTCGCTCGCGCCGCAGGATCGTGCGCTGGTCGTCGTTCAAAGTGGCCAGATCGACGCCTTCCAACAGCACTTGTCCGCTGGTGGGCGTTTCGACGCCGCCGAGAATGTGCAGCATCGTGCTTTTGCCCGATCCGGACGGGCCCATGATCGCCAGCAGTTCGCCTTTGCGAACCTGGAGGTCGACGCCCCGCAGTGCGTGTACGCAGACCTCGCCCTCGGCGCCGTAGTCTTTCTTCAAACTGCGGGTTTCGAGGACGTACATAGGCAATCTCGCGACGGGAACCACGGAGTGACGCACATCGGGCGCGACGGGTTTTTTCGGTGACCGTGGAAGTTTTGCCGCGAACGCCTCTTTGGCCTCTTCGACAAGACTTCGGGAGCACGGAACATCGGCCGGCCACGGCCGCAACGTCACGGAACTCGGCGACGCTTTGCTTTCGTTCTTCCTTATCATACTGGTGCGACGACCTTTCAGCAAGCCGCCCATCGTTCGGGGGTGGTGTTCTTGGGATCTCAACGACGCGTCCGCAGCGATGCCTGCCCCCGGAAGCCTACAGACGGAGTCTATATATCAATAGTGTCGGTTGTGCGGACCGTGAAAGTAGAGGCTGTCGCCTCCGATTCTCGCACAACGGCAGACTATTCCGGTTGCGGAATATGCGCAAAGTTGACGCCCAAAAAACAAAACGGCCGAAGCAAAAACTGCTCCGGCCGTACCAATCGTCGATCGTCGGAAAAAACGCAACCCGCTTCGGCTTCAGCCCCCCAAGCCCGGCGGTCGATAAAATCAAAAGAGACCTGCCGGGAGGGTGGGATACGTCGCGTTTCGTTTTTCGGAATCAAGATCATGGCGACGACGGATCGTTCGTCATGATCTTTTTTTATTTCTTCAACTGGTCCAGAAGCTTTTGGGCCTCGGGCCGCATCGAGAACGGCGCATTGGTCTTCAGCACGCCTTCGAGCAACTGCTTGGCCTGCGAATCGCGGCCTCGTTCGACCGCCACACGGGCCAAATAGTAGGCCGTATCGGGATTATTGAGCGATCCGCTGGAGACGGCGGCGTTCAACGCCTTTTCGGCGTCGTCCAATCGTCCCAGTTTGTACAGCACCCAGCCGTAGGTCGAAGCCGCGTCGGCCGATCGCGGATATTGCTGCACGTTGTTCTCGGCATACTCCAAGGCTCGACGCTTCTTGGCTTCATCTTTTTGTTCGATCAGGGCCATCGCCAAGTTGTTGCTGGGGCCAAAAACGCGAGGCGACTGCAAATGGGCGGCCTCAAAATAGCGTTCGGCCGCCGGATAGTCTTTCTGGAACAGGGCCACTAGGCCGCTAAGAACCTTGGCCTCTAACGACTTCGGATCGCATTGCAGCGCCTCGGCGGCCTGTTTCTTCGCCTCGTCCAGTTGCAAAGTCTCAAACGCCCAGCGGCCAGCGACCAAATGGGTGTTGTGATCCTTCGGCGCAGCGATCAATGCTTTGGCCATCCAACTCTTGGCGTTCTCGTGGTCGCCCGCCTGCTCGTACAATTGCGCCAAAATCGCTTCGGGCGTCAACATGTTTGAATCGGCCTTGGCGGCGTCCCTCAACTTCTCCAAAGCGCCGGCCGCGTCTTTCTGTTGGAACAAGCATCGGGCAAGCCGCTGTTTCGCCTGCGAACTCTTCGGGTCGATCTTCAACCAGGCTTCGAGTTGTTTCTGCGCGGCGGCCCATTTTTCCCGGGCCTCGTCGACGGAGGCCAACCCGCTGAGCACACGAGGCTGCAAAACGTCTTTGCGTTTGGCGCTGCTGGTGAAACTCGACATTAAACTGGCGGCCTTTTCGTACAACATCGTCGCTTCGGTGACGCGACGGTCCCGCAACGCAATGTCGCCCATCAATACATAGGCTTCAGGATCGTTGGGCGACTCGGTGACCGCCTCCTCCAACGCCGTCCGCACGTCCTGAGCGCTGTTGACTTGGGCAAATAACTGGGCCAAGATCACGTGGGGCGGCGGCAGATCGGGATTTTTCTTGACGGCCTCTTTCAACTGTCGCACGGCGCCGGGGATGTCTCGCTCCTTAAATCGCGCCACCGCATCGCTAAGTTCCTGCGACTGAGATTCGGTCGACGCATTGCCGTTCATGCTCGCGGTCGCCTCCGCCCCGGTGATCGGCTCGGCCCGAAGCGGCAGACCGCACGCCAACCAATAAAGAACGCCAGCCGCAACGATGAAACTTGTGACGATGGACTTCGTCATGGACGCTTTCCTCCGAAAAAGATCAGCCCGATAGTGAGAGTGAACAAATCAGGGCCTTTCCCAAGCAGCCGACGATCGGTCGCGTCGACGGGACCAGGAAAGACATTTGATTAAGTCTAACCTATGGTAGAGTGCACAGCAAATCTGCAATTTTTCCATCAACAACCAGCCCGTCGCCATCCCCACCCCTCAAAAACCACCACACGGAGGGGTTTTCAAACGCTGCGGCGTGGATACGATGGTGGCGAATCTTCCCCTTTTGGTTGTTTTTCCCCTCGAAAGGAGCTTTGCGATGGCACGGAAATTGGCGGGTTGTGCAACGCGTTGGATGCTTCTGTCCTTGCTGGTCGTGGCGATTGCAGCGACAACCGCGTCGGCCAGCGATGCGGCGCCGACCAAAAAGCTCGGCAAACTCATCCGCGGTCGCTTGCCGGCCCATTACAGCAAGGTCGTCACCCCGGAACAACGTCAGGCCATTTATAAGATTCAAGAGGAATACCGCCCGCAAATCGAGGCACTGGAGGCTCAAATCAGCGCCCTGGAAAAACAGCGGGACGAAAAGATCACCGCCATTCTGACGCCGGAACAAAAGAAACAGGTCGAACAGGCGGCCACTCAGAGCAGGGAAAAGCGAGCCGCGGCCAAAGCCGTGGAAACCGCACCGGTCGAGGTGCCCAAGCGCGACAAGTAGCGTCGCGGCCGTTCCGACAGAATCGCGGAAACCTCAAAACCACGTGCCGCCGGACCGCGCACGGGTCGGTCGCCTGCGCCTGTCGGCGCGTTTGCCGTCGCGCGGATTCTGGCATCCAAAATCCCCAAGAAAAGCCGCCCGAGACCCGGCGGTGTTGGGTCGTTTCTTGCGCGGCTTCGTAAAACGCGTTCCAACTTAAAAACGCGCGGCTGCTCTTTCGCGAAGACGGTGGGTCGTTTCCTCCGGAACGTTCCAATCGCTTGCGATTTCACAAGACTTTTTGGCAAAACGACATGGCTTGCCAATCTTTTGCGAAATCGCAAGCGGCTCCATGGCGGCAATAGAAAAACATGGCGGTATTGGCGAGACTGAGGCGTAACCGCGCACTTTCGAATTAGAACACGTATAAAACATTGTCTTAAAATGCCCTGTGCACTAGAATAACGCCTTCACGATCCTTCAGGAAACGAATCCATGCGTCCAATTCTGGTGACCAGCGCCCTGCCCTACGCGAACGGGCCTATTCATATCGGGCATCTTGTCGAATATGTGCAAACGGACATTTGGGTCCGGTTCCAAAAGCTCCGCGGTCGCCGGTGCATTTATCTTTGCGCCGACGACACGCACGGCACGGCCATCATGATCCGCGCCCGGCAAGAAGGCATCCCTGAAGAACAACTCATCGCCGAGACGCGCAAGGCCCACATGGCCGACTTCGCCGGTTTTCAGGTCGAGTTCGACAACTACGGCAGCACCAACAGTCCCGAAACCCGGGCGATGTGCGAAACCATTTGGACCGCCCTGCGACAGGCCGGACTGGTCGTCGAGCAGGAAGTCACCCAACTGTACGACGCCACGGCCGGCACGTTCCTGGCCGATCGGTTCGTCAAAGGTTCGTGCCCGAAGTGCCAGTCGCCCCATCAATACGGCGACAGTTGCGACCGTTGCGGCGCGCATTACAATCCGACCGACCTGATCGACCCGGTCAGCACGTTGTCGGGCAGCAAGCCCGAGCTGCGCAAGGCCGACCATCTGTTCGTCAACATCGAGAAACTGCACGATTTTTTGGAGGCGTGGACGCAACGCGGCGAACACCTTCAGTCCGAGGTGGCCCATTACTTGGCCGGCCACTTTCTGTGCGAACCGCTGCACGATTGGGACGTCTCGCGTCCGGCACCCTATTTCGGGTTCGAGATTCCCGACAGTCCCGGCAACTATTGGTACGTGTGGTTTGACGCCCCGATCGGATACATGGGCTCGACCCAACAATGGTGCGACCGTCACGGCGAGCGGTTCGACGATTGGTGGCGCGGCGACCAAGCCGAAATCCACCATTTCATCGGCAAGGACATCACGTACTTCCACACGTTGTTCTGGCCGGCGATGCTCAAAACCGCCGGATTCAGTTTGCCGACCAAGGTGCACATTCACGGCTTTCTGACCGTCAACGGCGAAAAAATGTCGAAAAGCAAGGGGACGTTCATCCGAGCATCGGCCTACTTGGAGCACCTCGATCCGTCGTATCTGCGATACTACTATGCCTCGAAGTTGACCGCCCGAGTGGACGACATCGACCTGAACTTCGATGAGTTGGTGGCCAAGGTGAACGCCGACATGGTCGGCAACGTCGTGAATCTCGCCAGTCGCGTGGCGAAGTTCGCCGAGCCGACGGGCTTGTCGTCCGCGTATCCCGACGACGGCGGGTTGTTTGCCCAAGCGGCGGCCGACGGTCAAGCCATCGCCGAGGCCTACGACTCGGGCGATTACGCCAAAGCCATGCGATGGATCATGGCCGCCGGCGATCGAGCCAATCAGTTCATCGAACGAAACGCGCCGTGGAACCTGCGCAAGGATCCATCGCAGCACGAGCGGCTGCGCGACGTTTGCACGATCGGTCTGAACTTGTTCCGCCAGTTGGTGATTTATCTGTCGCCCGTGCTGCCGCGATTGGCCGATCAGGCCGGTGAGTTGCTGCACGACCCGATCACGCATTGGAACCAATCGCAGCAACCGTTGCTGGGCACGCCGGTCGGCAAGTTTTCGCATTTGATGCAGCGGGTCGATCCCAAACGGATCGAAGCGATGGTGGCCGCCAGCGCCGAACCGGCCGGTTCCGACTCGGCGTCGGCCGAAACCTTGCCGATGGACAGCGACGCTCCGTTGCTGGCTGAACCGCTTTCGGAAACGATCAACTTCGAGCAATTCGCGCAGGTCGATTTGCGAGTGGCCCGCGTGCTTCAAGCGGAAGACGTGCCGGGCGCTCAAAAACTGCTGCGGCTGACGCTCAGCCTCGGCGGCGACAACCATCGCAACGTGTTCGCCGGCATCAAAGGCGTGTATCAGCCCGAGGACTTGATCGGCCGGCTGGTCATCTGCGCGGCGAATCTCGCCCCGCGAAAGATGAAATTCGGCACAAGCGAAGGCATGATCGTCGCGGCGGGCGGCGGAGGCGGCGAAATCTATCTGCTGTCGCCCGACACCGGCGCGAAACCGGGCCAGCGCGTGCATTAGCCATCGAAAAAGAAGACGCCGCGATCTTCGAGCGTCTCAAAAAAATAGAGAAGTGAAGCCCTTGTTTGCGACCCCTATCCCCAATCGGTAGAATTGCCCGCACTATGTCCAACCTTCTCATTGAACGCGTCACGACCGGTCGTCAAAAGAAATTGTTTCTGGAATACCCTTGGACGTTGTATCGCAACGATCCGAACTGGATCCCGCCGCTGCGCGACGACCAGAAACGCTTGGTCGGTTACAAGCCGCACCCGTTTTACGCGCGAAATCGGGTGCAGACGTTTTTGGCCACCCGCGACGGCGTACCCTGCGGACGGATCGCCGCCATTTTGAACCAGGGCCACAACCTTCGTTACAACGAGAAACGCGGATTTTGGGGATTTTTCGACTGCAACGACGACCAGGAAGCCGCCACCGGATTGTTCGACGCCGTGCGCGATTGGTTCGCCGAGCAGGGCATCCGCAAGTTGCGAGGGCCGACCAATCCGTCGTTGAATTACGCGCTGGGCCTGTTGATCGAAGGGTTCGACACGCCGCCGACGTTCATGATGACCTACAACCCGCCGTACTACGAGCGGTTGATCGAAAACTATGGCTTCCGCAAGACCCAAGATCTCTATGCCTTCTGGGGCCATGTGGAGATGCTGCCGAAAATCGGCCAGAAGCTTCGCCCCATCGCTGAACAGATCATCGAGCGCTACGACGTCAAGCTGCGATCCTTGGACACGTCGCGGTTCCTCGAAGACGTCGAGATGTTCCTTTCGATTTACAAC